>CAZIMQ010000001.1:0-25157 GCA_964540495.1 uncultured Candidatus Saccharibacteria bacterium
TCGTTTTTGATACTCTTGTTCAAGAAATAAGCAAGAAAGAAAGATATAAACAGGGTGAAAAGGTTTAGAGTAAGATCTGTTGTGTTTTGCAAGAAGAAAAGTTGAGAAGCAATCATGATTACCAAGATAAATCCAAGCAACTGCTGGTTCCAACTCTTTAGGTTAAAAGTTCCAAGCTGTGTTGTTGTAAGCATGATCATGAGCTGGAATATAGGAAGTGCAAAAAGTCCGTAAAGAGAAATTTCGTATATATTAAATTGAGTCGCCCAGTATTCTGTAGTCGAAAAAATCAAAAGAAACGCAAGAAGGGATGAGCAAATAACAAAAGTAGCTTTTTTCCTTTGGGTGTCAAATGTGTGCCAAGCTCTAAAGGTTGTACTTAGTATTAGTAAGACTGTAATTCCTTCAACAAAAATTTTGTAATTTGTTAGAAAATTATTTTCAATTGATTCACAAAAAGGTTGTCCAAAACCCGTAATCGCCATCCCTTTCAATACGATAAAAAAGGCTGGAAGTGAGAGAGCTAACATGAAGATTTTCTTCTTCATTGTGATCCTTCCTGTTGCATATATATCAAAGAAAAACACAGCAGAAATAAACGCAAGAATGTTTATAAAATCAAGAGTTTGCCAAGCTGTGTTTACTAAATGGTAATTATTAGATGTCCAAGTAATTAAATCCCCCAATAGCCAGAGATTGAACATCAGCACAAAAGCAAAAAAACTCCCAGTGAGGGGTGTAACTTTGTTTTTGGAAATTACAAAAAGAGAAATACAGATTCCAATTGCTAAAGGTACCAAGTGAGCGTAATAAGCAATCGGTCTTACTTCATTAGTTGTCGCAAAGCATGTATTTATTATTTCAATCATGTTATTTATGTTAATTCTATTGCGACATCTTTAATTTCACAAGGTCTAAAACATCAGGACTGTAACTATGCCAAAAAATATTACCTTCAATGTCGGTTGGTTCGAGTGCTACAATGATCGGTCTTACTCCAAAAAAATCTCTTACAAAACGAAAGGATGGTAAAAAAATTTTTTCTACGAACTCTCTTTCTTTTTCATCTTCAAGCATGAAGTTTTCAAATAAAACCGTGTTTCTTGTGAATAAAGCTAAGTAAAATTTATAGTAATTTTCAGCGGTTTTTCCACATGTTTCTAACCATTCAGAAGCGTCAAAAAAATTCTCTGTGTTTAATTGATTGTACTTATTCTTTAGAATATTACGGTGGAAATCCACAACATCTTCTCCCCAAAAAGTTTTTAATGAATCAAAATGTTTCCCGTTAGATTCATTTATATCAGCGATGTTTTTGTATTCAATTATGTGATCATTATTTTTTCCAAAACCAAAATGAAATGGCATTTTTATGAAATATTTTTTTAATTCGTTAACAGATACAAATTTATCTTTTAAGTATTCAAAAAAAATAGGTTTTAATTCTAAAGAATCACTAATTATTAAAAATCTTGAATTTTCATAATTACAAGTTGCTAGTTGTCTAAATATGCTACTGTTTTTACCCTTAAAATAAATTTCAGGTTTTTGTTTTTCTTCAAAAAATTGTTCTATTTTTTTATCTAAATCTTTATCTTGTTCTCTTTTTGAAAGTTCGTGCACTGCTTCTTCTATTGTCATGTACACCTCTTTTTCAAATTCTGCTCGGTTTATTGGGGCAGAATTTGTCTGTGAATTTGCTAAAAAAGTTTGTTCTATTGTACTTCCTGACATATATCTGTTTCTTTGCAAAGCTCAGTACAATCTTCATTTTCGCATCGCTCAAAATCTTTTGCCGAGATTGTGTATTCTTTGTAAGTTTCTAATCCATTCGGGGGACACTCTTCTGTTTCGCAGTTGCGACTTAAGCACTCTTCCTCATCAGGATTACAACTTACTTCCACATAAAAATCATAATTTTTTGTTATGTAAAATTTGTTCACACTTATGAAAACTGCTACGGAGATCATAAGTAGTGAAAGAAAAAAGAAAACTTTATCTGAAAAAACTTTTTGCATTTATTTGATTAAAATATAAACCTTCTCTACAGACTGTTTCATTATAACAGAATTAGGTAAACTCCAATAGCCATAATTACTATTGAAACTCCTTTTTGGATCAGGTGCTTTTTAGATATGTTTTCTGAGGAAATTTTTGGAAAAAAGAGTGTTAGTAGAATTCCCTCAATAAAAACAAAAAGTGGTTGGAATGTGTAAGTTGCAAGAAGGACCAAAGCAACAGGGGCAAGCATAAGTGCGTAGTTGTTTGCGATGATTGCAATTGACTGTATTGTTTCCCCTGCGATATTTAGTGTGGCTATTTCTTTTCCTCCTTCTTTTATACTGCCAATAAATGAGCGTCTATAGTTTGCAACAAAAATAAGACAAATAATTCCAAAGGCTACCATTCCAATTTGATTCCAGAAAACTGATGGCCAAAAATCTACATGTTCTGCAAATTTTTTATAAATAATATCTGAAAGCGCGATTGTGAGAGCTGAAGCCAGCATTAGAACAACCGCAATTGATTTAATCTTTTTCTTTTGTTCAAACTCTACAGAAAGGATTACTGCTCCCAAAAGCACAACAATGGCTCCTAGAACTTTTATCGGTTCTATTGTTTCTCCTAGGAAAATAATTCCCAAAAGAAAACCGAATACTGGCGCAAGGAGCCAAAAAGGTACTACATAGGAAGCGTCTTCTTTTTCGAGGGCGTAAAGGTAAAATAAAATACATATTGAATACATTGCCCCAGCGACAGCTAGGAAAAATTTTTCAGATCCAAGTAAATCAAAAACAGAAGTGTCACTTAAAAAGAATGCAATTGGTGCAATAAAGATTGCAAACAGAGAAGAATAAACAACCAATCCCCCCACCCCAACTTCTTTTGAATATTTAGAAATCAAATACTTGTCGGCGTGATTAAGAAGGCTCCAAAGAAACGGCGCTATAAGTGACATTAAAAACCAGTTCATAGAATAAGTATATATAATATAGAATTAAGAAGCTAGCACGCTAAAAAAGAAAGTCTAAAGTGGGGAGTGGGTTGCTCCCCAATTTTTTCTTTTTAGTTTCTGGTGTTCTTACATTAAGATGAGTCCCAAAACCCCATTTACCTATTCCTATTTATCTGTTTCTGTACTATTTATTGTGGCTATTTTTAGATTTAATAGCTGATGTAATTCCAAGAACCGTCCCATTGCATATACCTATAATTAAACCAAGTCCGTTCCATGTTGATTCAAAAAAGAAGAAGTAAGTTTCTAGTAAAACAATAAGTCCAAAAGAATAAGCTAAAATATATTTCCATAGTATTTCCCCATTATTCTTTTTTAATTTAAAGAAGATTAACGATCCCAAAACAGGAGCAATAACTGGTGATAATACTGTCATAATTGTGCTTACTGGAGACAAGTTTGTGTTTTCAACTAAAGCCATTATTTTGGAGAAAAGATAGTACATCAAGATGGTAGGTATAAACCCTGCTAAAATAACATAACTAAAATTTAATAATTGTGTTTTGTTTTTCATTTTATTATTTACTTATTTTCTTTTTAATACTTTCTCCTGCGTATTTTATGCTAGATTTTAAATTATTAATTTTAGTTGGCAGACTTTCTACTTTGTTTTTAGGAACCCCTCTCCCCACTCCTGCGTCATAAAAATTTTTGGTTTTTAATTCTGAAATCTGTTCTTTCGTAAATCCAGCATTAAGTAAAATTTGAGTAAACACGTTACCAGAATTTCCTTGCCTATTTGGTAGGTCTCCTCCAAATGGAGAGTACGCTCCTAAATTGTTATCAATTGCATTATAACCATCATAAACTTTCTGCTCAAACTCTTGTTGACTCATTCCATCAGGAGCTTTTAGTTCATGGGTTGAAAGATAATCATTTTCCGATAAATTATAGTCGGTATCATAATTCTCATCTTTGAACAGATCTCCCCAAATAAAGTTTTTTGTATATCCTCCGAGTGTTGTTCTTTGCCCATTATTAATATTAGGATTATCTCTGATCTCAATAAAACTATGAGCTCCTATTGTTACGTTTCCAATTTTTACAGGCCTATTCACGGCCTGCATAAATTGACCATCTTTATCTGAATACTTCATCGGATTATTTCTCGCATAGCTATAACTATTCATAGCTTGAGGATCAGCAAGGTAATCACCAAACTTCAAACCAGTCTTAGATTCTATTTCCCTCTCATTTCCTACACTTAAGAATACTGAATCCTGTGACAAAAATCCACCAGTCTTACTGTTGTAATATCGTGCATTAAGGTAATTTAATCCTGTAGAATCATCAAACTCCTCCCCTATATACTTCCTACTCGAATCAAAACTTCCCACCTTCTCATTTAGTCTCACATCTCCAAACGGGAAGTAATCCAAAGTCTCTACTTTTGTTCCCGCACTTCCTGTAACTATATTTGAACTTCCAAGATGATCAGTGTGAATGTAGTAAGGAGTAGTTGTGGTTGCGACTGTTTCTATTGTTGCTACGAGTTCATTTCCGGCGTAGATGTTTTTGGTTTTCTTTCCAGAGTTTGTGACGTTGTAGAATTTGTTTGGGAAGGTTGTTGTAGTGGTTCCTACAGTTTCTGTAACTCTGTTTCCTTCGTGATCGTATTTGTATGTTGAAGTCACCCCTCCTTTTACAACTGACGTTAGTTGGTTTTTGTAATTCCAAGTGTTTGTGAGTGTGCCGTTTGTAAGAAGGTTACCGTTGTTGTCGTAAGTGTAAGGCACTCCTGCAATAGATGTAGCTGCGTGAGGGTTTGCGTAGTTTGTGCCGGCGTAGGTGAATGCTCCAAGTGGATTTGAGAGAATGTTGCCGATTGAATTGTAAGAAAATCCTTGGTAATAGTTTTGCCCGTTGATAGCGTTTGTTGCGTTTGCTGAAGTTAGTCGGTGCAGATCGTCGTAGACGTAGTCAACAGTTTTTGCTGTACTTACCATAGAGCTGTCTATGATCTTTGTGATGTTTCCTACAGGATCGTAAGTGTAGTTTAGATCTTGAAGATTCGCCGGTACGTTGTTTTGGGTAAAGATTCTTGAAAGTCGGTACATTTTGTTTGCATCGTAAGAGAAAGTTGTATTTACAAAGTTTACAAAATTTTTGGTTTCCAAAGCTCCAAACGATGTGTAGTTAAAGTTTGAAACAACTGTCTGTACTGTGCCCCCAGTTTCTTTTCTTTCTATTTTTTCTAAAAGTCCGGCCCCATTGTAAGTGTAATAGACTTCTGAATTGTCTGGGTAAACAATCTTCGTGGTGTTTCCTTGGCGGTCATAGGTTAAAGATGTGGTATAGGTCAAAGCACCAAGATATTTGATCTCACTTAAAGGTTGATTGTTTGGTCCATAGGTATATCCAATGTTTCCTGTACCTGCCACAATTACATTACAAAGTTTACCTTTACCGTTTGTACAAGTGTTTTGTACGTGGGTGATTTCGGTACCCACTCCACCTGTGTAGTCTTCGGTTAAGATTTGGTTTAGTTCGTTGTAAGTGTAGTTTACCGTGTGATTATTTGGACTAATTGTTTGAGTTAAATTGTTTGTATTGTCGTAACTAAATTGCCACACTCCAAAAGTAGTGTCTGCTGTTGCGTGTAAATCTTCTGCTGTTTTTCTTCTACCTAAACCGTCGTAAGTGAAGTTGCGTACATTTCCTAAAGCGTCTGTGATTTTTGTAAGTTTGCCGTTTAGGTTCCAAACATAGTTTGTGGTGTAAGTTGCTCCAGAATTTACCTCTTCTACTTTTGACAGATTTCCGCGCACATCTTTGAAAAATCTTTTTACTTTTCCTTTTGCATCAGTTACTTCTGTTTTTAGATCGTCGTAGGTGTAGTTTGTAGTACCAAGTGTGTTTGCAACTGTAAGAGGGCGACCAAGCGTGTCGTAAGTGTAAGAAGTGTAAAGAAGATTGTTTGAAGATGGATTTGTTTTTCCTCCGTTTGCTCCACCGTAAGCTACGGTTTCTTTTTCTACTAGACCTCTGTTGTTGTAGACAATGTCTTTGACTGCAAAGTTTGCACTACTTAGACTCTCTCTGGATTTTCTTTCTTGGATCAGTCTGCCGAAGCCGTCAAAATATTGATAAGTGTCGACAAAAAGATCTTTGTTTAGATAATCTGTTTTCTTTATTGCTACAGCTCCTGAGGTATCTGTGTAGAAATATTTTGTTTTAGTAACAGGTAAATACGGAGATAATTCATTTGGAATCTTTTCTTCAAGAAGTCTTCCTAGTCCGTCGTAGATATTTTGATATACGAAGTTGTTTGCGTCTGTGATTTGTTTTGGTTGTCCTGAAGAGTAGTCGTATGTGTAAGAAGTGATCTGGTTAAGAGGCCGTGTCACAGTGCTTGGGTAGAGGTTGTGAGCGTCGTAGATGTAGGAAGTCACATATCCACGCGGATCAGTTTCGGTCGCCACTGTTCCATTTGGATTGTAAGATTTTTGGCTGTTTATATAAGTACTTCCTGTGACCCAGTTTTCAATTTTTGTAGGATTTCCTGCGCCAACAAGCCCATACGCTAGGTTGTCGTAGTAAATTTTTGTATCACGCACTCTACTTAGGTTTTGGTCAGACACTGTGTTTACGTAAGGAAGCCCCACTACTCCGTTTGTAGTGTTGTTTACGTAACTAATATTTTCTATGCTTTTGTCTGTACCGGTGTCTGTAAATGAACCGTCGGTGTTTGCTACAACTAGTCCGTTATCAATTTTTTGTGTGAGGTTTCCGTTTGTGTTGTCATACACATATTCTTTTGATGTGTCTGCGTGCGTGCTGTTGCCGTCGTACTGGAGTGTGGTTTCGCGTACAAGTTTTACAAAGTTTCGGTCTGTTCCGAGACTTGCTTTGTCCCATTTGTTTACGGAAAGTCGGAAAAGATTTCCAGAGCTGTCGTACTCTTCTGTGCGGTATACTTTTCCTGCTTTAGAAATATGATCGTCAAATTCTCCAAGGGCTGTAGCTGTAGTGTCTCCTTGGTGGAAATATGTTTTTGTAACATTTCCTGCCGGATCAGTTTTTACAACTTGCCCAAAGCCTGCGAATTTTCGATCAAATATATTTCCATTTCCTGTATAGAAGGAACCATCTTTGTAAACATAATTTGATTCAGATGAGTTTCCACCCTCTTCGTGTTTAATTTTTGAAACAGTAAATATTGTAAATGGAACTTTTGGATTTAGTAATGCTCCGTTTGTGTCTTTGTATTGCTGTGAGGTTTTATATTCAACGCTTGTTTTTCCTCCCGTTGGATATGTGATTGAGCTTAGTAAATCTACTTTCTTGCTTTTATTTGTGTAAGCTTCGACTTCTCCTAAAATATCTTTTCTGATTACATCAATCATTCCATCTCCATTGAAATCAACCAGACGGGTTCCTTTGTCTGACCAATTTTGCCCCTCTGTAAATGGCAAAGGATTTAACCATGTTGTATCTAAATCTTGCCAAGAGTTACCTAGGTCTATGTATGAAGATCTGTGGCTGAGACCGTCCCGTGCTAAAAATTTTAAGAAGTCTGTTTGACCATCTCCATTTACATCAGCCATTCTAAATCCGTTATCTTTTCTGCTTACTAGAAAAGCTTCTGTGTCACTTATTCCCGTAAAACCTTCTATAAATTCATAGTTTCCATTTCCACTGTTTATAAATTGCTCTTGCTTGATCTGGCTACTTATTCTAAACATTCTTATAAAATCAGTTAATCCATCAGCATTTACATCTACTTCAAGAAAACCATTGTCTTTATTTGAAACATCTACAAAATTTAAGTCTGGTAAGCCCCAAAAGACATAAGACCATCCAGCACCTGTGTTTGCGTATACACTATTTGTTCCTTTATTGTTTGCATGAATTAGATCTACGAGTCCGTCATTATTTATATCTGCGATTCTTACCCCATTATCTTTTCCATCAGATAAATTAAACATTACAGGTGGGTACCAAGTGGGAGCGTCTATCCAAGTATTTCCATTGTTTATATATGCTTTTCTAACAGTATCGTAAGATCTAATTATGTCATCGAGACCGTCACCATTTACATCAACTACTCTGTAGCCTCTGTTATCGCCTTGTTCATAAAAATATGGACCAGTTGGCAAATCCCAATTACTTGATGTTTCTAATGTCCAGCCTGTACCGTTGTGAAGGTATACACTACTTACTGTTGGTCTTCCAGAATATAAATATGATTGAATAATATCAGGTAAACCATCTCCATTTACTTCAGCAAATATTGCTCCAGATGTAGCGCCACCGGCATCATAAAAAGAAACAGGTAGTTCCCACTCGGTTGAAACATTTTGCCACCCAGGAGTATCTGAATCTTGATAATTAAATTCATATGGTGGCAGGGTTGTTGCCACACTATTTTCATCTATTCCTGTTTCTATGATTTTTTTGAGTAAAGAAACTTTTCTGTAAAGTGGCAGTGCAAATTCAAATTGATATTTTCTTAAAAGAGTGTTTTCTTTTTTAACAAGAATTTGATGCATTTGTAATTTTGTTTCTACTGGAAAACCTAAATTTGATTTTGCGTAGTAATTTAGGTTGTCTTGGTAGACAAATTCAACTTCAAAGATCCCGTCTGTTGTTCCGTTTCCTGTGTAAAAAACTTTCTTAGGATATAGTTGCCCAAAATTTAGATTACTATCAAAATATTCAAAACGGACAAAGTTGTTATTTGTGTCTCTGATTTCAGTTAGAAACCATCGTACTTTTTTTGCTGAATTGTTTGGATCTTTTTGAATAGATTCCGGGGTAGTTCCAAATTTATAAACAGTTCCCTTTTTATCTACCGCAGTCCATGATCCATTTAAATATGTATATTTTATAAAACTCCCATCTTCTACTTTTGCACTAAAAGTTGTGTTGTTTGTAGTAGAGGAAAGTTCACCACTTAAAGATGAGCTAAAATAGTCATCTGTAAACATGCTATTTAAGCCTTTTTTGTTTACTCTTTCGATATATGGAATGTTTAAAGACCACCCTGAAGCAATAATACTAGCTTCTGTAACGTTCTTGCTTGAATATTGTAGAGAAAGGTTTGGTTCCATTCCGTTTCTTCCAGGAGGTACAGTGATTTGTACTTCGAATTTTAGAGAACCGTCCGATTCTTCAACTTGAGCAAATTTATTTGTCTCGAAATTGTTTCTGTAGTGATCGACAGCCTCGGTTTCATCTTCCACCGCAGCTTCCATTGTTTGAACTTCTTCGGTAGCTGTTTCTGGTTCTGGGGTTACTACTGCTTCCACGGGAGTTTCTGGACTAGTAGTCGTTTGTTCTGTAATAGCAGGTGCGCTTTCGGGTGCAGGAGTTTCTGCTGTTGTGGTAGTTTCCGCAGGTGCAGATACGGGCTCTTCGGCAGTAGGCGCTGCCAATACAGGCTCAAACGGAGCGAGTATAAAAGAAAAAACTAGCACAAGAAATGCTAGTTTTTTTGATATATTAAAAAAGTAAGAGTTGACCGACAGGCTTTCAAGTCGTGTTTTTCTTTTTTCCATAAAATCTGGGGTTTTGCCCCTTTACGGTAGTAATGAAAAAAGTCTATAGTCTTTCGAGAAAAAGTCAATGTTTATTAAAGTATTTCATTAGTATAATGATTAAAATAATGAATAATCCGCAAAATAGAAAAATAATACTAGCCTCGACTTCCCCACGAAGGAAAGAGATATTTGCAAAACTTCGAATTCCTTTTGAGGTGAGGTCTTCTGATTATGAAGAGGATATGTCTTTACCAATGTCTCCAACTGATCTTGCGAAATATCTTTCTTTAGGAAAAGCGGAGTCTGTGGCTTTGGAAAATCCTGATTCGATAATTATCGCAGCCGACACTTTTGTAGTTTTTGAGGGTAAGTTTCTTGGAAAGCCAAAATCCAAAGAAGATGCATTTGAGATGCTTAAAAAGCTCTGCGGAAAAGAAAATGATGTTGTGACAGGAGTTACTATTATAGATACAAAGACAAAACAAATGGTGTCTTTTCATGAAGTAGCTAAAGTTTTTATGAAAGAATATTCTGAAGAGAAAATTAAAAACTATATCGATACAGGAGAGCCTATGGACAAAGCTGGAGCTTACGCACTTCAAGAGCTGGGAGCTCTTTTGGTAGATAGAATAGAAGGAGATTTTTTTAATGTAATGGGGCTTCCCCTTCGGCGCCTTGCTGAAGAATTAGAAAATTTCGGAGTAAAAGTTTTGTAATTTTATATTTCTAAATAAAACTCTTCCTCAAATTTGTAGGTTTTTTGATTATCTTTAATAAACTTTCGAATGAGTGCTGGGGAATTTTCAATTTTGCCGTCCGTTTTTACAAAGGCTTCAATCAGTTTTAATCGAAAGGAGTGAGAGAAAATGATAATATTTTTGTTGGGATATTTTCCTACTATTTTCAGTAAATGACGAATTTCTCTAAAGATTTTTTTTCTTGAATCGAGAAGGTTGTCATTTATAAAAAAAGTTTTAAATTTTTTTCTTACAATTGTGCTTTTGTCTTTTTTCCACTTTTTAAAATCACACATTTTTTCTAAATCAAATCTGATTTCTTTGAGCTCTGGTAGTATTAGTAAATTTAAGTTTTCTTTATTTTTTATGCTTTGCACTGCTCTGGGCAAAGGAGAGGAAAAAATAATACTGTTTGTATCAAAGATAATTGAATCTGGTTTTTGGGTGGGAGGATTCACCTTCCCTAAACAAAGCTTTTGTAAATATGAAAAAGTATCTAAATCATCTTTTAGATAAGTGTTGTACTTTGCAATTTTTTTACATTTTATTTTCATTTTAAAAATTGAATTTACCTTGGCAATTATATGCCAAGGTAAATTCTAGTAAACCGAAACCTCATTGTGAACTAAAGCAGTTCCTGTGGTTTTATAGTATCTCAGGTTCACGGTTGTATGGTTTACGACCAAAGCATTTGAGCGTGTTGCAATGGTTCCCATTGCTAAGTATTGGGAAGCTGTCCTTGTAGCTCGCTCTACTCGTAGTCCTGCAGACATTTGAGGATTAATTTTGTCGTACATTGCTTTTCGCATGATTGCTTCACACTCCAATTTACTAAGTGCCTGAGCCTCCTTTAGTTTTTCACTAAAAAGATGTTCCAAGGCTGTAATTTCTGGTGCAAAGGTAGTCATTTTGCTTGCTCGCCATCCCCTTGCTTCAAATTGCTCTCTCATTGTTTGAAGAGAAGAGGTAATAAGATGGTCAAATTCTTCTTTTGTTTTTCTAATTGCTTGGCGAATCAAGACATCTTCGGATTCTTGATCTGCAATTAAAAATTCAACTGAAAGAGGAAGAATTTTTTCAAGTCTTCTTACAAACATTGCGTGTTTTAAAGCAAGAAGAGAAATCCCCCCATTTAACCCTCTGAAGTCATACTTTCCATCTTCATGAGTATAGTCCGGACATACCGGTACTATAGTTAGTGGAACTTTTTGATGAAGAAGAATTTGTGCAACACAAATTAAAATTTGTCGCGAGTGCGTGGCCTCTCCAGATATAGAAGCAATTTCTTTTAGCATTGAAATTACTTCTGAAGAACCGCGTACACATGCAGTTTTTCTTTCTTCATCAGAAGCAAACTTTCCTATACGCTTCCAATCAATACTTAGTATATCTTTAGTGTTCATTGTGTAGTTTTTGGTTTATGGTTTTAAAGAACAGATTTAAGACAAAAGAAAAAACTCCTTGTCTCTTCATGCGAAAAATCGCAAAAAGGGACGAGAAGTCTTTTGTTACTCGTGGTGCCACCCTAATTTAAAAACTAGTATTTACCTAGTTTTTCTCACCAGCTTTATGCATTTTGCCAACACTGGTTTTCTCTATAACGGGAGAACCCGGATTTCCACGAGGACTTTTGTCTTTGCAGAAACCATCTTTTGTGTTTTAGACAATACTCAAGGCCCAATCTCACAGAACTTTTTGCTCGTGAGACCTTGAAAGATGTTATTTCGATCTATAGGTAATCATACATTGATTCACAACAAAAATCAATAGAAGGTTTTTTGTATTGAAGCTAAAAGCTTTAAAGCTCTAAGCTAACTACACTCCCTCCCCTCTTAATTCTTCAATTAGTTTTTTTGCATGTTTTGATAGTTTTCCTGGAAGTTCAATTTGAATTCGCAGATACATGTCGCCTCTTCGTCCGCTTCCCATAGGCACTCCTTTTCCTTTGATGCGCAACACTTCACCAAATTTTACTCTTTCTGGAATTGTAACAGTAAGTGGGCCGTCTAGAGTTTCTATTTTGTAGTCTGCACCCAAAAGAGCGTCGGAAAGTTTTACTTGTAGGTCCATTATCAAACTACTTCCTTCTTTTCGAATTGTCTTATGAGGTTTTACATGAATTTTGATATACAAATCCCCTGCTACTCCACCCGCGATCGCTTCACCTTTTCCTGTCATTCGGATCATTTCACCGTTTTCAATTCCAGATGGAATTTCAAGTTTGATGTCTTCTTGTTTTCCTTTCACCCCGACACCTTTACACTCTGTGCATTTTTGTTTTGGCACAGCTCCTACACCAAAGCACTCGTCGCAAGTTTTTGTTGCGGCGATTTGTCCAAAGATAGATCTTTTCATTTCTCGAATTGAGCCCTTACCGTTGCAGTTTTTACAACTTACCATGTCTGAACCTGGCTCAGCTCGGTTTCCTTTACATCTTTCACATGTACTAGTTTTGTTTAGAAGTACATGTTTTGTAACTCCAAAGATTGATTCTTTAAAATCGATTTCTGCGTCTATTGAAATGTCACGACCTCTTTTTTGTTTTGGAGCTCTTCCTCCTCCACCAAAGAAATCTCCAAAAATGTCTCCTAGATCTTCAAAATTAAATTCAAACCCACCTTGTTGTCCACCAAAGCCTTGTGAAAATTGACTAAAGTCAAAACCTTCAAAACCTCCTGCCCCACCGTTTCCTCCAAAAGTTTTTCCGTAAGAATCGTATTCTGCTCTTTTTTTCTCATCAGAAAGCACACTGTAGGCTTCACTTGCCTCTTTGAATTTTTCAGCATTTCCAGAACCTTTGTCTGGGTGGTGTGTGTGGGCGATTTTTCGAAATGCTTTTTTGATTTCATCTGCACTGGCGCCTTTTGAGACGCCAAGGATTGAGTAGTAGTCTTTTTTCATAGTTTTTGAGTTAAAGGTTAAAAGTCAAAAGTTAAATCTTGCACAAGAAGGACTAGCTCATTATCTAGTCCTTCTTGTTATTTCGCAAGATTATTCCTTCACTTCTGCATCTCGAGCACTGTCAGTTGGTGGAGTGTCTTTATTTTCACCTTCTGTTTTTGGTGCTTCCTCTGTAGGTGGAGTCTGGGTTCCTTCTTGTCCTGTCGCTTGTCCTGCTTTAGCAAGGATTTCTCCAATCTTTGAAAGCTCGGTTGAAAGCTCGTCTAGAGCTTTTTTGATTGCGTCTGCGTCTGTTCCATCTTTTACTGCTTTTAGAGCGTCAATTTTTTCTTGAATACTTTTTTTTACATCTTCCGGAATTTTTTCAGCGTACTCTTTTAGAGATTTTTCCGCAGTGTAGATAGATTGCTCAGATGTATTTTTGATTTCAACAAGAGCTTTTTTCTTCTCGTCTTCTGTTGCGTTGATTTCAGCGTCTTTTTTCATTTTCTCAATATCTGCGTCTGTAAGACCTGAACTTGCTTCGATTCTAATTGATTGTTCTTTTCCTGTAGATTTGTCTTTTGCTTTTACAGAAAGAATTCCGTTTGCGTCTACGTCGAAAGTTACTTCAACTTGAGGAATACCTCGAGGTGCTGGTGGAATTCCGTCTAAGATAAATCTTCCTAGAGATTTGTTGTCGGAAGCCATCGCTCGTTCTCCTTGAACAATGTGAATTTCTACAGAAGTTTGGTTGTCTGAAGCTGTAGAGAAAACTTGAGATTTACTTGTTGGGATCGTTGTATTTTTGTCGATTAGTTTTGTGGCAATACTTCCCATAGTTTCAATTCCAAGAGATAGAGGAATCACATCTAGAAGAAGTACGTCTTTTACGTCTCCTGCTAGAATTCCTCCTTGGATCGCAGCACCAAGTGCCACTACTTCGTCTGGGTTTACTCCCATGTGTAGTTCTTTACCAAAGAAATCTTTCACAGCTTTTTGAAGAGCTGGCATTCTTGTTTGTCCTCCAACCAAAATCACTTCATTTATTTGTTCTTTTTTGAAAGGAGATGCTTCAAGAGCTCGCTTTGTGATTTGCATAGCTCGCTCGATAAACTCACTTGCTAGTTCTTCAAGTTTTGCTCGTGTCATTGTAAGCAAAAGGTGTCGTGGACCAGAAGCATCTGAAGTGATAAACGGAATGTTTACTTCAGTTTGAGAAGCTGTAGAAAGTTCAATCTTTGCTTTTTCAGCTGCTTCATCAAGTCTTTGAAGTGCTAGAGCGTCACTGCGAAGATCGATTCCTGATTCTTTTTTGAATTCGTCAGCAAGGAAGTTGATGATCTTTTGATCGATGTCTTTTCCTCCAAGGTGAGCGTCTCCGTCTGTAGATTTTACTTCTACCACGTCGTCTCCTACTTCAAGAATTGAGATGTCGAAAGTTCCTCCTCCGAAGTCGAACACTGCAATTTTTTCGTCTTTCTTTTTGTTGAATCCGTAAGCAAGAGCGGCTGCTGTAGGTTCATTGATAATTCTTTTTACATCAAGACCTGCAATTTTTCCCGCGTCTTTTGTTGCTTGTCTTTGTGCGTCGTTAAAGTATGCAGGTACTGTGATCACAGCTTCTGTGATTGTTTCGCCGATTCGTGCTTCAGCATCAGCTTTTAATTTTTGAAGAATCATCGCAGAAATTTCTTCTGGTCGGTACCACTTTTCTGCCATCTTTACTTCGATCCCTCCGTTTTCTGCTTTTCGCATTTCGTAAGGCACAGAAGCTTTGTCTTTTTGCACAAGCGGTTCATCGAAGTTGTGACCGATGAATCTTTTGATTTGGTAAATTGTGTTCTTAGGGTTTGTAACTCCTTGTCTTTTTGCTAAAAGACCCGCAAGTTTTTCTGCAGTTTTACTTTCAGCAACAATAGAAGGTGTAGTGCGTGCACCCTCAGCATTTTCGAGAATTTTTGGACTCCCTGCCTCCATTACAGCGACAGCAGAGTTTGTAGTTCCTAGATCGATTCCAATTATTTTAGCCATATTTTTTTAAAAAATTAAACAATAATCAATTTTCAATAAAACAAACAAAAACACCAAAAATCAACTAACCAACTTTGAAAATTGGTAATTGATAATTGGATTATTTACTTAAGGCCGGTGCTCTAGGTTTAGAACCGTTTATGAAAATAAGAGAAGAATAAGGAGAAGCTACAGAGTCTCGGAAGAAAACTCCTAGAGCTTCACCGTAGACTTTTTGCTGTTCTTCTTTTGGTATGTAGTTTACTTGTTTGATTTCCTCAACTTTTCCAAGAGTGATTACTTTTACAACCTCAACTTTTCTTTGACCAAATTCTGTAGAGATCGCAAAAAACACTCGAAAAGCAATTCCGTTTTGTTCTACAATTTGCTCAACGATTTGTTTTCTGGAGGTTGTTAACATGGAAGTATTATAACATAAAAAAATATCAAGTAAAATTTAAAATGAATGCTCAGTAATTTGCATAACCGCTTTAAATATTAAAATTGAATATAAAATCACAATTACTACACTTATAAACCAAGAGGTGTGTTTTAGCCATTTTTGTTTTATGTTTGGAAACAAAGTCTCTGTTATAAGTTTAGGAAAGGTTAATAACACCATTACGAGTGGAACAAGACAGATAAAGAAGAGAAATTGTAAATATCCACCACCGATTTTCTGTTTAAAGTAGTATATTGCAGAAATTATTGTGGTAAATTCCATCCATCTAAATAATTTGTCTGCAAAAAACCAGGTAACCTCTAAGTCTTTCTCAGGTTTCATAAGTTTACTCAAACACTTTTACACTTGCAGGTCGAATTTCTTTTCCATGCATTGTGTAGCCTTTTTGCATCACTTGCGCTACTTTTCCTTTGAGAGATTCGTCTTCTGTTGTAACTGTGCCAATTGGATTGTGCTTCATGACATCAACTTCTAGGTTTAAAGGATTTTCTTGTTTTACTCCAAAGCGCTCTAGTGTACTGATGATGTGGTTGTAAATATACTCGATTCCTGATCTCCAGTTTTTGTCTACTTTTTCCCAGTTTTCTTTGTTTGCCATCGCCATATCAAAGGCATCTAGAGCCGACAGGAGCTCCACCACGAGGGTTTCGTTGGCATACTTGATAAGTTCACCTTGATTTTTCTCAGCTTCTTTCTTGCTGTTTATGTAGTCAGCTTTAGTTCTCTGCCAGCCAGTTAAATATTCACGGTTTTCTTGCTCTAGTTTTTTTACTTTTTCTTTCAGTTTCTTGACCGTGTCTTTTAGGTTTTCGTCTGAATACTCAATATCGTCAGCAGAGTCTGCGTCTGCGTTCGTATCTGGTTCTAATATAAGATCATCTTTGTTTGAGGTGTCGTCCATAGTCAGGGTATTGTAAATTTTTTAGGTAAAATATGCAAGAAAAAATCCCCTTTCGGGGAGTTTTTCTTTATCTTTTTGACCAATGAGGACGCTCCGCTACCTTGGAAACCCACGGTTTTCCAACGCTCGAAGACTCACTGCCTTCCTCCACAGGGAAACCGGAGTTTCCCTGGCACCCTTCTCACTCCTCAGTGGTCAAAAATAAAAAAACTCCCACTGAAGTGTGAGAGTTTTTTTTATTATCTTTTTGACCACTGAGGAGATTTTCTCGCTTTCTTGAGTCCGAACTTTCTTCGTTCTTTTGCTCTAGGATCTCTCTTTAGGAAACCTTCTTTCTTTAGAGCTCCTCGAAGCTCGTGATCCATTTCAATCAATGCTCTTGAGATTCCAAGTCGGATTGATTCAGCTTGAGAAGACATACCTCCTCCAGAAACAATTGCACTTACTTTAAATTTTAGTTCAGGAGAGATTTTAGAGAAAGGTGCTTTTACAACATGCTCTAGTTCTTTTGTTGGAAAACATTCAGCTAGTGTTTTGTCGTTTATTACAAAACTCATTTTACTTTCAGGAAAAAGACGTACTCGAGCAATCGATGTTTTTCTTCGTCCAATACTTTCAAAATATTTCGTGTCTTTCATATGATTTAGTCTGTGATCTTTAAATTAACTAACATTCGATCTCGAAGTTTGTTTTTTGGAAGCATACCAGAAACCGCAAGACGTAAAACTTCTTTCATTCCTTTTTTTGCAGCTGTTTGCTCAAGTGTCGGTGTCTTTAGACCTCCTGGGTACCCAGAATATCGAATGTTTCTTTCCTCTTTCTTTTTCTTTTCTGTAATTGAAAGCTTAGAAGCGTTTACTACTTTTACGATATTTGTAGGAGCGGTGTTGCGAGCAAAATCTCTATGGTTTTTACCCATAAGAAGAGATGCAATTTCTGTTGCAACACGACCTAATTTTTGATTTTCTGCGTCTATTTTGTATTCCATTTTTTTATCTTACTTTACAAATTCGATTGCTGCCATCTTGCTTCTGTCGTTTACTCGTGTTGGAAGCTTTGTGATTCGTGTATACCCACCAGCACGACTTTTTTGATCTTTCGCAATATCACCTGTGAGTTTTTTGAAAGCAAGACCATTACCGATCTTTGAAGCAATAAGTCTTTTGGCAGAAAGAGTTTCTGTACGAGCGTGAGTAACTAGTTTTTCTATAAAAGGTCGTAGTTCTTTTGCTTTTGTTTCAGTTGTTTTAATTTTACCATTTAAAATAAGGCCCACAGCTAAAGCTTTAAGAAGTGCTCTTCTTTGGTTTGTTCCTCTTCCTAATTTTTTTCCTTTTTTGTGGTGTCTCATGTTTGTATATTATTTCAGTTCAATTCCAAGGCCTTTCAAAGTTACTTTGATTTCTTGAATTCCTTTTGTTCCAAGACCATCAATTTCTGAAAGATCACGCTCTTTTTTCCGAGCTAAACCTCCTACTGTTCTGATGTTTGCGTTTGTAAGAGCGTTGATAGTTCTTTGAGACATGTCTACAGATTCGATTCTTGTTTTAAAGATTTCTTCTAGATCTTCTCTGTTTTCAAAATCGTCGTCTTTCTTTTCGTCTTTAGATTTCTTAGTTTCAACCTTCTCTACAACTTCCTCTTCTTCTTTGAAGCCTACTATTGCTTTTAGTTGAGAGATCATGATTGCAATACTCTTTTCTAGAGCTTCTTTTGAAGTGATACTTCCGTCTGTTTCAATAAACATTCGAAGTTTGTTGAAGTCAGTACGACCTCCAACTCGCATGTTTTCTACTTCGTAAGCTACTCTTCGGATAGGACTAAAAATAGCGTCAACTGAGATTGACCCTATTTCTACTCTTTCTTTTTGTGTAACTTCTTTTGGAAGGTATCCTAGACCTTTTTCAATAGTGATTTCCATAGAAAAATCTGAAGATTTGTCTGTAGTTTCAGCGATTGCTTGGTCTGGGTTCATTACTTCTACTTGTCCTGGAAGTTTAATATCTCCGGCTGTAATCTTTTGAGCACCTTTTACGGCTAGTGTAAGTGTCTGAGGTTCATCTGTAAGCATGTTAAAACGAACACGCTTTAGGTTTAAAATAATAGCAACAACATCCTCCTTTACTCCTTCAAGAGTTGAGAATTCGTGAGAAGCCCCCTTGATTTTAAGGGAAGTGATAGCAGCTCCTTCAATAGAAGAAAGGATGATTCTTCTAAGAGAGTTACCCAAAGTATGCCCGTACCCTGGGTACAGACCATCGATCTCGTAAGTTCCCGATTTAGCGTCTTCTTTTATGATCCTTGGTTTAGAAGGTAAGAGAATGTTTGTGTCTGCCATATAAAACTTGTAATTATTTTTAAATTAAAATTTAACCTTTAAATTATAACCCGATTCTTTAAAAAAATCAAATCGGGGGAAATTTTGACTTTATCTTCGGTAATACTCGAATATTGTTTGAAGATCAAATAGGAGTTCTGTGGGATTTAGCTTTGGTTTTCCTGTAACTTCGATTGTGTAATTTTTCGCATCAACTTTTAGCCAGTTTGGCACTTCAGCTGTTTTTGCTACTTCCTCTAGTGTTCGAAAAACTCCTTTTGCTTTACTTCCCTCTCGGACAGCAATCTTGTCGCCGATACTTACTCTGTATGAAGGAATAGTAACTTTTCTTCCGTTTACTGTAATGTGCCCGTGAGAAACAGCTTGTCGTGCTCCTCTTCGTGTGTTTGCAAAAGCGCTTCGAGCAACGATGTTGTCTAGTCTTGTTTCAAGTTTTTCAAAAAGAGCTTCTGTTTGGGATCCGCTTTGAAGTGAGATTGCTTCGTTTACGTAGTTTTTGAATTGTTTTTCACTAATTCCGTATGTAAATCGTGCCTTTTGCTTTTCGTTCATCTGTGTTCCGAAAGCTGTTTTTGGCTTACTAAAACCAGTGCTTCTTTTTTCTTTTGAAGCAGCAAATTTCGCATTTTGAGTTTTCTCAAAAATTGGAGCTCCGAGTCTTCGTGCGATTTTGTATTTTGGTCCTAGTTGCATGACTATTTAAAAATTAAAAATTGTAGATATGTTGTAAAGATTAAACTCTTCTTGGTTTTGGTGGTCGAGGTCCGTTGTGAGGGACTGGAGTAGCGTCTTTGATTGAAGTAATTTCAAAAGCTCCTTTAGAGATAAATCCTCGAATTGAAGATTCTCGTCCAGATCCTACTCCTTTTACTACAACTGAAACTTGCTTTACTCCCATAGCAAGAGCTTTTGCTCCTACAGTTTCTCCTACTTTAGCAGCTGCGAAAGGTGTTCCTTTCTTAGCTCCTTTAAATCCGAGACTTCCACTTGAAGACCAAGTAAGAGAGTTTCCTTTTGCATCAGTAAGAAGCACTAGAGTGTTGTTGTATGTAGATTGAACATTTAAAACAGCAACATCTACTCTCTTTTTTGAGAGCGCAGAAGAACCTGATTTTCCATCAGCTTTTCCTTCTCCTCCTTTTGTTGCAATTCTCTTCTTTCCCATTTTGTTTATTTATATTTTATTTCTTATCAGCTTTCTTTCTTCCGCTTCCCATAGTTTTCTTTGCTCCTTTTAGTGTTCGGGCGTTAGTCTTTGTTCTTTGGCCTCTAGCTGGAAGTTTCTTTGCGTGTCTTGTTCCTTTGTAGCTCTTGATATCCTTCATTCGTTTGATGTTTGAAGAAACCTCTCTTTTTAGCTCTCCTTCAAGCTTGAAAACCTCGATGTTCTTTCGAATCTCGTTTTCTTCTTCTGTAGAAAGTTCTGATGCTTTTTTACCTAAATCAATCTTAGATTTCTTTAAAATCATTTGCGCGCGAGAACGACCGACTCCGTAGACGGCTGTTAGTGCGATTTCTAGACGCTTATTTTCTGGTATTGTAATTCCGAGTACTCTCATTTTTATCCTTGTCGTTGTTTATGTCTTTTATCTCCTTTGCATACCACTCGTACAACCCCGTCTCTTTTGACGGTTTTACACTTTGGACACATTTTTTTAACTGAAGCTTTTACTTTCATATAAAACCAAAACAATATACTATATCCTCTTTTTTAAGTCAAAGGATTTTTTCCTTTTAAAGCCTTCTTGAAATTCTAGCTCTTCCCCCGTAAGGGTCTAACTCTAATTCAACCTTGTCTCCGATCAGAACTCTTATCCGATTTAACCTCATTTTACCGGCAAGATATGCCAGAACTATAGATCCGTTTTCCAGTTCAACTCTAAATAGAGTGTTTGGAAGCGCTTCTGTAACGACTCCGATTGTTTTTTCTTGGGCTGTTTTATCGCTCATTTATACTATTTTTTGTCGTCTGCAAATATTAGCAGGAAGGATAAAGTAAGTCAATGGTATTATTCCTTTATAACTCTTATTTTTCCTACTTTTTCTGGGATTTCACTCTTCCAAAATGGAGAAATCACTACCTTGGCATCAGCTAAGCCTTCAAAAGTCTTTAGAAATTCAGACACATCGTCTTTGTTTTTACCTTTTAGATCTTCTTTTAGTTTCTCTTCGTCTATTATAAAGCTGTAAGAAAAAACTCCTGACATTGTCGCGTTTAGTGTACCAGCGCTTTCTTTTACGCTTTCTTTTTCAACGGTACCTTCTGAAATTGCTACCATTGCATTTGGACTGATTTGCTCTTCTGAAAGTGAGTTTACGAGTTGGTTTTGATTGAATATGTAACCTACAATTTTTCCTGTGGCCTTAATTGTGGCTTTGTTTGCTTCTCCTGGGATTGGCTCTGAAAAATTGATAGTCACTGTGAAAGCTCCTTCTGGTAAGAAAAATTCTTTTGGTATTTCAGCTTTGATTTTTTCTTTTAAGCTGGTTGTGAGTTCTGTTTCTAAGCTTTCCCGCGCGATTTTTCTCTCTTCGTCGCTAATAACGGCTACTTTTCCTTCCATTCCCCCACTAAAAGCTACTTTTGAACGTGCGTAGATAGTGTTGAATTTTGGATCTCCTTTAAAACCTGGAATAGTGAAATCACTTGGACCTATGTTGTATTTTGAGCCCGCTACGTCTGCGATTACATTGACCTCAATACTTCCTGGGATTAGTTTCCCAGCGCTGTCTGCTTTTTGCCCTGGAACAGTAGTTCCTTTTTCAAGTCTAAAAATCAGGCCTTCTGGGGTTTCAAATCGTGTGTTTGCAACAAGAGTTTGGTTTGCTTTTGAAAAGTTGTTGTAAATTATGAGCTTTCCTTTTGCTTTTTCTGTCACTTCTTTTTCTCCTTTACCAGTGACTGTTGCTTCTTTTGTATCTTCTGTGGTGATTGTAGAGTACGCAAGTCCTCCAGTGCCGTCTTTTGTTGCAGTTATTTCTTTATTTGCCTCAATTGAGACAGTTTTTGCTTTCACAGTAACCGTGGCCTTGCTTAAAAATAGTGAGAAAGCAAAAAATAGCGCGCAAATAGAGAGAATTGCGATTGACCACATACCAACTCTGCCTCCCCAACCTTTTTTTACAGAAGTGGCTTTAAAAGTTTCAAAATCCTCTACCTCTTCTTTTTTTCTTATGTGACGTTTTGGAGCTACGATAGATTCTTCAGGAGGATCTTCTTCTTTGTAATGTTGGTACTCTTCAGCAACAGGTGTAGGGTCAGAATACACTTCTTCTTCAGGAATTTCTTCTTCTTTTTTCTTTCTTGATCGAGAAGGAATTGGAATATTTCTGATTGATCTTTTTTCTGGTGGGATGATGTCGTGAAATGTACTTCGTGGCATATTTTTTATTTCAAAGTAAATTAAATAAAAATAATTTCTCCTAGTTTTTTAATTCGTCTTTATATTCTAAACCGAATGTGCAAAAAGTGCTAGACATCCAAGTAGTGGATTAAGTCTCGAGGTTGGGATAAGTGAATCTAAATTTTTTGAAACATCATCAAATGTAAAAAAAGCTACTTCAAAATTGTCTAAAGTAAGTGTTGCGTTGCTATATGTTTCTCCTAAAATCCACTCACCCATCAGTTTTGATTCAATACCATTGTCTGCTACTACAATGTTTCTTGGCAATACAACTGTTGAACCCAATTTCCAAAGGCCTTCAGAGAGAAGTTTGTTCCATTCCACTCGAGCTTTGTCGATAATCATGTCTATTTTGTCGGAAGAATCTTTTTCTAGTTTTTTTTCTTGCCAAAGTCTAAAAATCGAGAAGCTGTGAGGAATGTCTAGGTTCATTTCGCTTGCGATTGTTCCTACAACCCTGTGTTTTCCGTAAGGAACTGTTGCTGTGCCCTCAATTCGCCCATTTCTAATGAGTAAAATATCGGAAACTTCATGTTCCGGAATAAAAAGAATAAAATCTTTTTTATCAAGAATTTTTTTTGCAACAAAGTAAAGAGAAGAAGGGATTGTGTGGAAAACAATTTCGGTGTGAGGGAAAGAAAGTAAAATAGTTTCTTCTATCTTTGAAACCACTTTTTTTTGTGCACTTCCTGAGAAAAAAGAAACGTCCACTTCTAAAACTTTCTTTCCAATAGGGTCTTTTAGTGCGTAACCGTTGGCTTTTACTTCGGTTATAGCTTTTTCAATATTCATTAGGTCTGGGTGCTCCTGCGTAAAATTTTTCGAAACAACTTCTTCTAAAAGTTTTTCTGTGATAAAAAAAGTTTTATCTTTCTTTTCATTCGACGAGTCAATTTTGGACACGTGCCAAGGAGAGCCCAAAAAAACATATATTTTTGAAAGCTTTTTGTGTGACATCTTTCTTTGTTCAAGCTCTAAAAAACCGTCTTTTACAAGGTGTTCGCTAGCGCGTCTAAGTGACGTAAGCATTATTGGTTCTAATCTTTCTGGAGCTACAGATCCAAGGTTTTCCATGGCGTGTCTGGAAGCGTGACAAATTTTTGGGTTTTGATTTGGAGAATAGTCGACGATCATGGAAAGAACTTTTCCACTTTCAATTGCAAAAATCGCAACAAGTTCATCTTTGTGTTTTTGAGGATGTAAAAAATCGAACATTATGGTTTGAATTATAAACCATAAACCATAAATAAAAAATGTAGATTATTCCAAAACTGCTTTTATTCGACGAACTCCAGCAGACACAGCTTCTTCTTTTGCGATTTTAAATGTTCCAATGAGTTCTGAAGTATTTTTTACGTGAGGACCACCGCAATACTCTTTTGAAAAAGCAGTGGCTAAATCTTTTCCAACAAAATAAATTGAAATTTGGTCGCCGTATTTTTCACCAAAGAAGTGGAGAGCCCCCGTTTCTTCTGCATTAGCTTTTGGCATCACTATATTTTGCACAGGAAGAGCTTCTTTTATCTTTTGATTTACGATTTCTTCAACTTTCTTTTTTTCTTCGTCGGTCATCTTTCGCTCAAATGCAAAGTCAAAACGCAGTCGCTCAGGTGTGATGTTTGAGCCTTTTTGACTTACTGTGTTTCCGAGCACATCTCGAAGAGCTTGTTGGAGTAAGTGTGTTGCCGTGTGGTACTGCAAAGATTTTTCACTTGTGTCTCCAAGCCCTCCTTTGAATTTTTGTTCTGAACCAGCACGAGAAAGATCTTGGTGTTTTTTAAATTCAATATTAAAAGAGTCTTTATCTATTGTGATGCCTTTTTCTTTTGCGATTTCTTCTGTGATTTCAACAGGAAAACCATAGGTAGAGAAAAGCAAAAACGCATCTTCGGGAGACAAATTACCCTTTTCGAGTCTTTTTGAAAGCTCTTTTTGACCATCACGAAGAGTTTTTCTAAACTTTTCTTCCTCTTTTTTTATTTCTTCTACAATAAAATCTTTTTTGTTAAAAGTTTCGGGGTAAGAGTCTTTGTAAAATTCTAAAAGCGGACTTACAAGCTCGCTTAATCCAGTTTTTTCAATCCCCAGTTTGTCAGAAAAACGAATCGCGCGCCGAAGAAGTCTTCTTACAAAGTACCCTTGCTCGCTGTTTGAAGGAAGTACTCCATCTCCAATTAGAAAAACACTAGATCGCACGTGGTCAGCGATAATTCTAAAGATGTGCGTATATAGAGGATCAGAGTATTTTTTGCCTGAGAGGGCTTCCAAAGCCTTTACGATGCCTTGTAAGGTGTCTATTTGAAATATATCGTTTGTATTTTCTGTAATTGCAACAAATCGTTCTAATCCCCCGCCAAAATCCACATTTTTTTGAGGAAGTTTTTTGAAGCCGTCTTCAGATCTCCAGTATTCCATAAATACTGAGTTTCCGATTTCAAGGAATCTTCCACAGTCACAGTTTGGGTGACAGTTTTCACCAAATTTTTTGTCGTGTGTTACAAAATCAAATTCATAGAAAATCTCTGAATCTGGTCCTCCTGGTTCTCCGAAAGGCATTTTTTCTGGAATTCCACTTCTGCTCCACCAGTTTTTCTTTGTGTCGTACGCGAAGATCCTTTCTCCTTCTTTTATCCCTCTTTTGCCTGCTTCTTCTTCATTTACGAGGTCCACGTCTAAAGCGTCGATCCCTTTTTCTTTGAAAAGAGCTTTCCAAAGTTCTACAGACTCAGTGTCTTTTTCTATACCTGTTTTTTCGTCACCTCGAAAAACTGAAACAAAAAGTTTTTTTGGATCAACTTTTAATTCTTCTGTTAGAAATTCAAATATAAAAGGAAGTTGTTCTTGTTTAAAATAATCTCCTAGAGACCAGTTTCCAAGCATCTCAAAAAAGGTTGTGTGACGGTTGTCACCGACATCTTCGATG
>CAZIMQ010000002.1:0-22188 GCA_964540495.1 uncultured Candidatus Saccharibacteria bacterium
AATCATTTAAAGATGAGTTTATTTGCTAAACCTAATTTATTTTTTAAAAATATTCAAAATTCACACGACTCACATCAAAACGGCTGGAATGGCAATGGAAATAATGGGAACAACAATCATGACTCTTTAGACTTGTTCAAAGAAAATGAACAAAACAGTCTAAAGGAAATTTTGATATCTAAAAATCTCTATCCAGGACAAACAAGTGAAACTTCTCATGAAGTGATTTCAAACCACTCACATGGGGAGTCACATTCTACACACGACACACCTCATGATGAGCACAGTAATCATGGTCACAATGCTCATGATGCACACTCTGAAGAAAAACAATCAGAACTTATGAAATACATCAAACCTCTAATTTTTCTTCTAGTAATAATCATACTTCTTATTGCAAGTATCGCAATTGTTAGATTTGTACCGAAAGCAATTTCTGGCGCAACTTCTTACTTTTCAAATCTCCTTGGAGGAAACAAAGTCTCTTTTATAGATGAACCAAACGAAGTGGCAAACGGAGAAAAATTAACTTTCAAATGGAAAAACCCTTCAACTGAAGAAGGTACGTACTTCTGGAGTTTTGCATGTACACCAGGACTTACAGTTTTTTACGATGCAGTTGGAGGAGATAAAAAACCTGTTGTATGTAACACAAGCTTCCCTCTTCCAAACACAGCGACAGGTGAATACGGATTTTACATTTCTTCAAACTCCGCTTCAAAACTAACACTACCGATGACTATTTCTTTTTTCGACAAAAACCAAGAAAAACTAATCTCTAGTGATACAGAAAAAGTTTCCGTTGTGCAGAAAAAAGAAACCGAAACAAAAGTTACAACGACCGGTACAATTTATAATCCAAATTATGAAGCTCCAGTTTCTACAACCACACCCGCAACTACAGGAAGTTACGACGCTCCAACAACAAACACAACGAAACCCGTCACCACAACAAACACAGGCTCATATTCTTCTGCGCCTTCTACTCCTACTTATTATGGAAATCCAAATCTATCTATTTCCTTAGTACAAGCAAGTGTGATGAACGGAATTAATGCACAATTGAAAAACATTTCAGAAGCTCAGTACGGAGATCGTGTTATAGTGCGCCTTCGAGTTACAAACACAGGAACTTCACCATCTGGAACTTGGGGTATTTCCTCAATACTTCCGACTGCAAACTTTGGAGACAGAAACTTCTCATCTCTAAATCAACCAAGTCTAAGACCTGGAGATGTGTATGAAATGACTATGGGTTTTGACCAATTTGATGGTAGTTCAAACCAAATCTCTATCACTCTAGTCTCTTCAAGCGATACAAACGCAGGCAACAACACTCTTTTAATCCCTGTGCCTAGTGTCTCGACTTACTCAAACAACAACTACAATTACAATCCTGGGTACAACTATAACTACTCTACAGGTAGGGCTGATTTGAAAGTTCGAATTTTAGCAGTTGGAACTTTAAATGGAAATACTTTTAGAGAAACAAAAAACATCGACGACAACGACAAAGTTGGTGTACGTTTCGAAGTTGAAAATACTGGAGGAGAAAATACTGGGACTTTTGACATCGAAGTGCGTCTTCCAAACGATGATAATGATACTTACAAAATCCGAAACGTTTCTTCATTTTATCCTGGAGAAAGACGTACTTTCCTTATAGGAATTGATGATCCAAAAAGAGGAAAGCAACGCCTAACTGTAGAAGTAGACAGCGACACTGATGTAAAAGAAAAAAGCGAAAGCAACAACACTGATTCTGAGAGTGTAGAAATAGATAACTAGAAAAATCCCCCGAAAGGGGGGATTTTTTTAGTTATACTCATGATATTGCATACAAATCTCTTAATGCTATAGTAGAAAAAATTCTTTCTATATGTTCATTCAAAGAAATGTAATCGGCAAAATTCTTGCGGAATGTTGCTTACCGGGAACAGAGCCTGAAATCCTTCGCACAAACTCAAACTCTAATCTGTTAGAACTTGACGGAGTTGCGGATGTTTTAGGACTAGAAGTTCAAGGTGATTCTGGAGTCTCCATGACCTGCATTAGAGAAGCTTCCCTGCCAGGCTTTTGGTTTCTATGGACAGATATCCATCAAAAGATTGACTGGGGGGATAAAAAAACTTCTAGTATGTCTTTTAGATTAGAGCTCTACGCAACGAAGCCAAGATATATTGGCAACGATCTAGAGACTGGGCCAGCGCTGATTGAGCTTTCAATAATGCACGACGGTGTGAAGGAAGGCGTACGAGATACCGTTGAGCTCAAGCTTAGTTTCCATAATTGCCAGGAAAAATACGACCGACCTGAGATACTGGGCATTCTTTCGAAAATCGTCTCCATTGTTTCGGACAACATTTCACTATCCCAAACCTAAAGTAAGGGATATTTTTTGTACTCAAAATTTAAAAAACTTTAGGGCTTAAAAAATTCTTAAAATTTCTAAGTATTTTTGAGGTGGGATTCGCAGACGTATTTAAAATACGTTGGGGAATCACGCTGAAAAAAGACAACGAAATTTTGTGAATTTTAAGCCCTAAATGTCGAGTCGAGCCATCTTAGCATTAGATTGAATGAAACTCTTTCGAGCTGACACGTCGGTACCCATCAGAATATCAATCACCTTGTCAGATGAAGCCAAATCTTCAATCGTTACTTGTTTCAAAACTCTATTGTTTGGATTCATAGTAGTTTCAGCCAGCTCTTCAGCGTTCATTTCTCCGAGACCTTTGTATCTTTGGATTGTAACTTTCTTTGTTTTCTTCTTTTCTTCTACAGCTTCAACTGGTTCTTCCTCTTCAGGTTCTCCTTCCGCACTTTCAGTTATTTGAATTTTATTTGCAGTTAAGAATTTGTCTTTTTCTTCTTCAGTGTAGAAATAGTGAAAATCTTTTCCGTACTTTAATTTATAAAGTGGCGGTTGAGCAATGTAGATAAATCCACCTTCTACAAGAGGTCTAAAATACCTGTAGAACAAAGTCAAAAGAAGAGTTCGAATGTGAGCACCGTCGACGTCCGCATCTGTTGCTACGATTATCTTGTGGTACCGAAGTTTAGACATATCGAAAGTATCTCCGATTGCAGTACCAAGCGCGATTACAAGGTTTGTAATTTGCTCTGACGCAAGCATCTTGTCGAGTCGGGCTCTTTCAATGTTTAGGATTTTTCCTCTAAGTGGCAAAATCGCTTGAGTCTTTCTGTCTCTTCCAGCCTTTGCAGTACCTCCCGCTGAGTCTCCTTCCACTATAAATAGTTCTGATTCACTAGCATCTTTACTTTGACAGTCAGCAAGTTTTCCAGGAAGTGTCATCCCCTCAAGAGCTCCCTTTCGAAGTATTGAATCCTTAGCGGCTTTCGCAGCTTTTCTGGCACGCATCGCAAGAGAAACTTTTCCAATAATTGCTTTTGCATCGTCTGGATTTTCTTCTAAGAACTCTGCAAACTTTTCACCAAAAACAGAAGCAACTGCTCCTTGGGCTTCTTGACTACCAAGTTTTGCTTTAGTTTGTCCTTCAAATTGAATTTCTTTGAGTTTTACAGAAACTACAGCAGTTAGTCCTTCGAGTACGTCATCCCCCGTGAAAGAATCTTCACCTTCTTTGATAAAGTTATTTTTCTTTGCGTAAGTGTTTAAAGTACGAGTAAGAGCGGTTTTAAATCCGGTGATGTGAGTTCCTCCTTCTGGATTATAAATGTTGTTTGCAAACCCAGTAATTCTAGAAACCATGTCGTCTACGTACTGTAGGGATACTTCTGCAAAAACTCCATCTTGTTCTTTTTCTGTATAGAAAATATTTTTATGAATTGGTTTTTGAGTACTGTTATAAAACTTGATCAAGGACACAAGCCCTCCTTCAAAGTAAAATGACATTGAAGGACAGTCTAATTTTTCATCTGACAAAAACAATGAATTATCAAGATCGATTTTTCCTCCAAATTCACGAGCGTCTACCACGTGAATCAAAAGATTTTTTACAAGGTAAGCTTGTTGTCGAAGGTGGTTTACGATTCTACTCCAAGTAAAAACTACCCCTTCTTTAAAGATTTCTACATCCGGTTTGAAAGTAATAATGGTTCCATGCGCTTTAGAAGACGCTACTTTTTTTACAGGAGCTTTTCTTTTTCCAATTGCATATTCTTGCACGTACTTACCACCATCGCGATGTACTTCTGCTTTTAAATGCACTGACAGAGCGTTTACAACAGACGCTCCCACTCCGTGAAGACCTCCAGAAAATTTGTAAGCCTCGTTGTCGAACTTTCCTCCAGCGTGAAGAGTTGTCATGATCGTCTCTAGAGCCGACACTTTTGTTTTTGAGTGAATGTCTACAGGAATTCCAGCCCCATCGTCTACAACCCGTACATAGCCATCTGGCAAAAGAGTTACTTCGATTCGAGAACATCGTCCCGCCATCGCTTCGTCTCGAGAGTTGTCAAAAATTTCCCAAATCAAATGGTGAAGACCGTCGGGACCAGTTGTTCCGATATACATCCCAGGGCGCTTTCGTACAGGTTCCAAACCCTCAAGGACTTGAATCGAATCCGCTGCGTATTTTTTTGTTTCTTTTTCTTTTGCCATATTTATCGAAGTATTATAACAATATTATAACAATTTAAGTACCCTATTACACGATTGACATGTGAGTATTTTGCAGTGGAGTTTAAAGTAAGACATCTCAGACAACATTGACTTACACTCATAAAAATAGTATAATTATATAAATTAAAGAACCGCCAAAATGTCCACAAAAGCAAGTAAAATCAGTGACAAAAAAGAAATAACCACTACATATGACGTAGTGGTTATTGGTGGTGGGCCAGCAGGGATGATGGCTGCAGGGCGTGCAGGAGAACTTGGGGCAAAAGTACTCCTCATTGAAAAAAACACCCATCTTGGTAAAAAACTCCTGATCACAGGGGGAGGAAGATGCAACGTCACAAACGCCGAATACGACACACGAACTCTTTTAAAAAAATATGGTGAGAGTGACAAATTTCTCTTCTCCCCATTTTCAATTTTTGGAGTAAAAGAAACACTAGAACTTTTCGAAAAGAAAGGTCTTGAAGTAAAAGTAGAAAATCTAAAAAGAGTCTTCCCTGTTTCCAACAAATCGGAGTCTGTTTTAAATGCATTAAAAAAATATATAAAAGAAGGAGGTGTGGAAGTCTTACTTGACAGCGAAGTTGCTTCGATCATCACAGAAGGAGAGAAAATAAAAGAAATTGTTTTGAAAGATAAAACTAAAATTAAAGGCTCAAACTTTATTTTAAGTACAGGTGGGCTTTCTCGTCCTGAAACCGGCTCAACCGGAGACGGTTTCAAATGGCTTTCAAAAATAGGTCATAGTGTGAAAACACCAACCCCCTCTCTTGTGCCAATTGAAACAAGAGAAAGTTGGAGTAAAAAACTACAAGGTACTAGTCTTCCAAATGTAAAAGTGAGTGTCTTCCAAAACAACACAGCGCAACTTGTAAATAAAGGAAAAATACTTTTTACGCACTTTGGTTTGAGTGGTCCACTAATTTTAAACATGAGTAAAGACATAGGTGAGATGGTCAAATACGGAGAAACAGTAATTTCTCTTGATCTATTCCCTACCCTTGACCATGGAAGTTTAGATAAAAAAATATTAAAAATTTTTGAAGAAAACCAAAACAAAAAGTTTAAAAATGCGCTTCCAGAATTTTTACCTACCGCTGTGTTAAACGCAGTTTTGGAAGTGGGAAAGTTCGACAAAGAAGTTTTTGCTCACAGTCTAAACAAAGATGAAAGAAAAAGATTTGTGTATTTGCTAAAAGATTTGCGCCTCACAGTTTTAAATCTTTTAGGTGAAGAGAAAGCAATAATCACTTCTGGAGGAGTTGCTTTAACCGAGATTGATTTTAAAACAATGAGATCAAAAAAATACTCTAACCTTTTCGTCGTTGGAGACATCTTAGACATCGATCGGCCAAGTGGTGGCTATAGTTTACAGCTCTGCTGGACTACAGGATTTATCGCTGGAGAAAACGCTGCAAAAAACTAAAAATCCTAACCTTGTGCTATACTCGCAAAAACAATGAAAAAACCAACAAAATCAATTAAAAAAGAAAATAAGCCAAAGACCAGTTCGGAAGGGATCCGGATCAATAAATACCTTGCTCTACACGGTTTCTCTACTCGACGCGGGGCTGATGATTTGATCTCAAAAAACCAGATTTTTATAAACGGTAGACGTGCAGTTTTGGGTGACAAAGTAACCGACAAAGACCTCGTAGAACTGCGTGGTGGACAGGTAAAAAAAGAGTTTCGATACTTTGCTTACAATAAACCGTACGGAGTTATCACCCACTCGCCTCAGTTTGGTCAAAAAGACATCGCAAAAGACTTAAGCGGAAACTTCAACATGAAAGGAGTTTTCCCTATTGGGCGACTCGACAAGTCTTCTACAGGGCTCATGATTTTGACAGACGACGGGCGTGTGACTGACAGACTTTTAAACCCAAAGCACTTTCACGAAAAAGAATATTTTGTGACTACAAAAATGAAACTTAGAAATAACTTTAAAGAAAAAATTGAAGCTGGTGTAAATATCGAAGGTTACAAAACAGCTCCATGTAAAGTAAAAATAATTGACGATCACGCCTTTGAGATTACCCTTACGGAAGGAAAAAAACATCAAATCAGAAGAATGTGTTCTGCACTTTTTAATGATGTGGATACTTTAAAAAGAGAACGCATCATGAACGTAACTCTTGGGGATCTGCCTCTGGGGCATTTCAGACAACTACAAGGAGAGGAGTTAAAAACTTTTTTAAGTTCGATCGGTCTTTAACTTCTTTTGACCCTTTTTAATTAAAACAATTTTTTCTTCTCTTTTGAGCTTTTTAATTTTCGCTTCTCTTTTACGAGCAGAAGACAAATCAGGAACTTCCTCAAAGTAAACCAGTTCTACTGGTCTGCGAATTTTTGTATAGTGCGCACCTGATTTTAAAAAATTATGAGCGTAGAGTCTTTTTTCTAAATCGTTTGTTGAGCCAATATAAAAAGTCTCATCAAAACATTTTAAAATGTATACAAAAAATTGCTCAGGAAAAGACATTTCAACAACTACAACTTAATTTCTTCGTCTTTAGGGAGCCTGCTTACAGTTGTTTTTAAGAGATTCAACTCTTCTTCCATATTTTTGTTTTGTTTTTTTAATGCTCTAAAATTTAGATGGGTCTTTATCATTTCTGGCACACTAAGAAAAAGACAAACCACAACCCCTGAGAGAGCAGCTAGCAAGAGTATTAAAGCAAGAGAACCTGAAAACTGATAAGCGAAAAAAGACACAGTAATAATTTCAGTATTTTGCAGTGCAAAAATTACAGTAACTGAACCAAGAAGCAATCCCAAAATTAAAAAAAATAACATATAGTTTTTATTAAGTAGTAAAGTCTTAAGCAATCTTTGAGACTAAATTATACCATATTTTTCGAGTCAAAAAATATGGTAAACTGCAACTGTTAGTAGTTAAAAAAAATCTATGAAAAAAATATCACTTATCATTTTAGGACTTATCTTAATCGCTATCGGACTTTTAGTGTACGCTTTTAGACCGACCCCTGCACCTACAAACACCTTAAAAGAAAACACGGGGGCAATTTCTGGAGCAAAAACTATCATTTCTGAAAAATCAAAAGCGCGATTTGAAATCTACGAAGTTCTTCGTGGATCCCCTTTCACAGTTGTAGGATCAACAACCAATGTCTCTGGAACAATTTCTTTTACCCCTGAAGGACCAAAAGTGGGTGAAATAAAAATTAACGCACGGGCTTTGAAAACTGAATCTGAAGGAAGAGACAGGGCGATTAATCGATTTATTCTAAAAACTGATACCCCAGCAAACGAATTTATTGTATTTACTCCAGAGAAAGTCACAGGACTTCCGGCGGAACCGAAAGCTTTAGAAAGTTACACTTTTAAAGTAGAAGGAAATCTTACAATTGCAGGTGTTACGAAAACAGTTAGTTTCGATACACAAGCCAGACAAACTGAGGATGGAAGCATAGAAGGAAACGCAAAGACAACAATTAACTACAAAGATTTTGGACTTAAAATTCCGGAAGTTTCTTTCGTAGCAGAAGTTGCTGATGAAGTAAATCTGTATTTTGATTTTGTAGCGAATTAAAAAAAGAAACATGTGACCTCTAACCATTAACACGTGACTCAAATATAGAGTTTTAAATTAAAAAATTTGGGAAAGTCAGACTTTCCCAAATTTTGTTTTATATTTCTGGTTAATTGTTAGTAGCCAAAGGTAAATCTTGTATTTGACAAAATACGCTTATTATATTACATTATCTCTCAGCATGAATAAACGCATTGATAGTCAACGCCTGAGGCTGTTGTTTGAAGAAACGCTACAAGCTCCAGAATCAGGTTTCCCCTTCCCTCAACCAGGACTCACAATGTCCCCGGAAGAGACAGCTCGTCTGAACAAAAAACTCGATCAAGCGTTTGCGGTAAGAAATCCTAACGCTTTCGTGCTGGACAGAGCTCATCAATAATAGTTCTTTTTTCACCACCACCTAAAGCTTTGCTTTTGGTGGAATTTTTTTATGCCAAATTATCTAATTTCAAAACCTTTAGTTTTTAAATCATCGTAAATTTTTTCCATAATCGGCTCAACTTCAGCATCCGTAAGAGTCTTTTCAAAAGATTGAAAGACCAATCTAAACCCGTAAGAAATTTTTCCTACGATTCCAGTTTCTTTATTTTTCTTTTCAAACAAATCAAAAAGATAAATATTTTGTAAATTTTCTCCTGCTAAAACTTTTAAAGTTTCCCTTAACTCTTCTTCCTTAGAAATGTCGCTTTGCACAAAAAAAGCCACATCACGGGTTATGAACGGAAAAGCAGAAACTTTTTTCATCTTTTCTAGACTCACATTTTTAGAAAGAGAAACTTCTTCATTTGGTAATTCTTCTATAAAAGCATCAAAATCAATTTCAAAAATTCCGTCGCGGTTATTAATAACCCCAATTTGCTTGCTTCCAAGATTAATTATTCCCCCACTATCATCTACAGTACACAAAGTTTGTGCCTTAGATCCAAAAGTTTCCACAAACAAATCTCGAATATTTTTTATTTCCTTGTTTACACTTTCACCTTTCGATACTTTTTTAAAACCAATCCCGACCGCAAGTGAAGTAAACTCACGGCCATCTTTAAAGACTTTTCCAATTTCAAAAACTTTGACTTTAGACAAGCCTAAAAGATCAGCGTAGTAAAGATTTTCTTTCAGTGCTTTTTCTAGTGAATCCGTTAAATTAGTCCGCAGATATGCTTTGTCACTTGCCAACGGATTTGCCAGAGCTACTTCCCCGCTCTCCAAAAGCGCATGAGTAAAGATTTCAGAAAAACCAAGTGCGGTAAAAAAATTTCTTGCTTTATTTGTTAGGTTAAAGATTTTTTCTTTCTCACCTTTTTCTTTCATTTGTGGCAACTTGGCTTCTACAGCATCATAACCAAGGACTCGAGCGATCTCGTCTACTACATCTTCTTTTATGTTTAGATCTTTTCGATATTCGGGCACAATCACTTCAAAAATTCCCCCCCTTAAAGAAATCTTTAAATCAATCTTTTTAAGAATCTCTTCAATTTTTTCTACACCAACTTTCACCCCTATCTTTTCTTCTATAAATTCATGAGGAACGAAAATAGTTTTTTCTTTTTTATCAAAATTATTTATATCCACAAAAGACACAATCTTAGATTCGGGGCAGTATTTTTTTAGAAGATTTAAAAAGACCATAGCGCCAACTTCTGCATATTTAGCACTTATATCGTTTTCAAATCTTTTTGAAGCATCTGTCTTAATTCCAACCTTTTGTGATGTTTGCCTAATTGAAGCAGGATCAAAATGAGAAGCGGTTAAAATAATATTTTTTGTGACTGAAGTTACTTCTGCTTTTTTTCCTCCCTTAATACCTGCAATGTCTAAAGGACCTTCTTCGTCTGCAATCACGAGTATAGATTCATCGACGGCAATATCTTTACCGTCTAAAGTAGTAACTTTTTCTCCTGCTTTTCCTTTTCGCACACTAATTTTTCCCACAACTTTATCAGCATCAAAAATATGCAAAGGTTGTCTAACATCGAGCATTATAAAATTTGTCAGATCTACAAGAAAACTAATTGATCTTTGAGAAAGATTTTCTAAAACTTTTTTAATTTCTTCTGGAGTTGCTTTTGTGTTGTCTACATTTTCAATCTTTACAAAAATTTGTCGGTCGCAAAGTAGAACATCTTCTACCTCCGCATCTAATTTCGGCAAATCATTCTCCAACACCAAAAACTCTCTTTTCTTAAAATCTTCCCCAAGTAAAGCAGAAAGCTCAAAAGCGATTGCTTCGTGTCCCAAAGCGTAAGGGGCTCGGTCTGGCAAAATATTTACATCAAAAATCGTATCCCCATTTTGCTCATGTATATCCTCTACTTCTGCCAAATGTTTTTCCAAAAGCAAAACAACCTCCTCTACTTTCGGTAAAGGTTTTTCAAAATATGTTTGTAGTAGGTTGTAACTTATTTTCATCTTAAAATTTAAAACTGATTAACCAATCTAAGGTCTCCGTTATAAAGCATACGAATATCATCAATACCGTACTTAATCATCACCATCCGATCAATTCCCCCTCCAAAAGCAAAACCCTGGTATTTTTCTGGATCCACCCCAGCGGCTCGCAATACATTTGGATGCACAAGTCCCGCTCCCATCATTTCCAATGTTCGGCCTTTCCATTTCATAGCAACTTCCACTCCAGGCTCTACAAAAGGAAAAAACGAAGGTCTCATTATTATTTCTGTATCTTCTCCAAAATATCCCTTGAACAAATGAAGTAGGGTTCCTTTCAACTGCGCCATTGAAACTTTTTCTGCCACATACAATCCTTCAACTTGGTAAAACTGCGCTTCATGAGTCGCGTCTGTTGCTTCGTTTCTGTAAACTTTTCCCGGCACAATAATCGCACATGGCGGTTTGTGTTTTTCAAGATATCTAATTTGAACCGGTGAAGTGTGAGTTCTAAGTAAAAGTTTTTCTTTTTCACTTTCAGACTGTTTCAACCAGAAAGTGTCCTGCATATCTCTTGCTGGATGATTTTTTGGAAAATTTAAAGCATCGAAATTATAAAATTCACTTTCTACCTCAGGACCTGCCACAGCAGAAAATCCGATCTCTCCCATGATCCGAATAATGTCGTCTATTGCCTGACTTATGATATGACTATGTCCTTTCTGACTCTCGTTGTTTTTGTCCATGTATATAAATATATGAGTCCAATTGTATAGCTAAAGACAAAGAAATTCCAGCTTTTACACATGCGGTTTTCAAAAAGAGAAAAATGATGTATAATACAAAAACAACATGGACGCGCTACTTCAAGGGATCAGCTACACGTTTATTTTCTTTACCCTCTATTTCGAGGTTTTTTTACTTATTTCCTTCTTCGAAGGGAGAAAAAAAGAAGAAGTAACCGACGATTACACACCCCCTGTAACCGTAATAGTGCCTTGTTTTAACGAAGAAACGACCGTTTTAGGCACACTCGAGTCTCTACTTGCCCTAGACTACCCAAAAGAAAACCTCCACATCATGGTTGTCGACGACGGCTCTACGGACGGCACACTAAAAGCGCTCGAAGTGTACAAAGATCACCCAATGATCGAAGTTCACACAAAACAAAACGGTGGAAAATTTACAGTCTTAAACTATGCAATCGAAAATGCAAAAACAGATTTTGTAGGTTGTCTCGATGCTGACTCTTTTGTAATGCCAGACGCATTACTGCGAATCATGAGAAAATTTAAAAACCCTGTCACAATGGCAGTTACCCCTTCTACAGTAATTCACAAACCAAAAAATATTTTGCAAAAAATGCAAAAAGCAGAATACGAATATGGAAACTTGCTACGGAGAATTCTTTCAATAATTGACGCTGTACACATCACACCTGGGCCGTTTTCTTTTTTTAGAAAAGAAGTCTTTACAAAGATAGGCCTTTTTAAGCATGCCCACAATACAGAAGACATGGAAATCGCGATGCGCATGCAAAAACATGGCCTAAAAATTGAAAACGCGGATGGCGCCCTTGTCTACACCGTAGGTCCAGAAACTATCAAAAAACTCTACAAACAAAGAGTGCGTTGGACTAGTGGCTTTCTTGGAAACCTAATTGACTATAAAGAAATGGTTTTCAACAAAAAATACGGGGATCTTGGAGTATTTATTTTACCAATTGCTGTAGTTGGGCTTTTCGTGACATTGATTTTCCTTGTATCAAATTTAATTCGATTTATCCAAAGTATTGTAGATCACATTTTAAAATGGAGAACTATTGGAATTTCGATGCCTCAATTTGGAAATTTTGAATGGTTTTTCCTAAACACAAACACAATCTCAATCCTTGGGCTTTTACTTTTTTTCATGACACTTTTTATTGTGACCTACGCCTCAAAATTTACAAACGGAAAATGGAGGTTTTCCATTGACGCATTGTACTTTATTCTTCTATACTCTCTTATAGCGCCTTTTTGGCTTATTAAATCAGTCTATAACAACTTAGTAGGTAAACACGCTCCATGGAGATAAAAACAAATGAATAATTCAAAACATATTGATTGGAAAAAATACGCGATAGTCTTTGTGATCACAGGAGCAATCTTTTCTACAGCTCTTTTCGCAAGTAACTACTTTAACAACAAGAGGATTTACGAAATTAAACGTATTCAAGACTCAATTTCTACAAGTATTCTTTCTTCAGAAACACAGTTTTCACTTCTTTCAGAACTATCTTGTAAAGACGTTGGGAGCTCAGTCCTTTCAGACGAGCTAAACTCGCTAGCAGAAAGAATTGAATTTAGTGCCCAAAATTTAGGCGCTGAAAACAAAGAAGTGATCGAACTAAAGAAATTCTACTCCCTACTTGAAATTAAAGACTATATCTTAATGAAAAGAATTAGCGAGCGATGTGGAAAGAAATTCATGTTTGCTTTTTACTTTTACGGCAATGAAAAGAATTGCCCAGACTGCCAAAAGACAAGTCTCGTCCTCACATACCTGCGAGAAAAATACCCAGCACTACGAGTGTACTCTTTTGACTACAACCTAGATCTTTCAGCTGTAAACACACTTGCAACAATATTTAAAATCAAAGAACCTCTTCCAATTGTAGTAATTGGAGATGAAACAATAAATGGCTTTAAAGACAAAGAAGAGATGGAAAAAATCTTACAAAAAATTTATCCTAAAGAAACAAAGGAAGCTTTGGACGTTCTAAAAGCTAAAACAGCTACAACTACAAAAAAATAAGATTATTAAATAACTATTAACAAACACATGAAAACATTATTTAAGACAACAATTTTCGCAATCGTTTTTATTTTCACCATTACAGCAACATCGGGTAAGGCTGAGGCTCAAACACAAAGCAGTGCGTCAATAATCGCATCTCAAGCACAACTAATTTCCCTACTTCAACAATATATAAACGCTCTCCAAAACGAGATTAGAATCTTAAGAAATGGAGGTTCTTATAATAACTACGACAATGATTACGACAAGCAAGATGCTAAAGATGCGATTGAAGACGCCAAAGATGCGATTGACGATGCTGAAAATGATTTTGATGAAGCAGAAGATGATAACAACGACACAGGTGATGCTGATGACCTTCTAGACGATGCTCGTGAAAGCCTAGATGATGCCGAAGACGCTTATGATGATAGGGACTACGATGATGCTGTGGACTTCGCACAAGACGCTGAAGATTTTGCCAATGATGCAAGGGATGAAATAGACGAAGATAACAACGGTGACAAAGGTGATGCGGAAAACGCTATAGATGACGCAAGAGATGCTGTTGATAATGCCCGTAACGAAATAGAAGATGCGGATGACGACGGAGATGACGTAAATGATGCCTGGGATATATTTAACGACGCAGAAGATAAACTAGATGACGCTGAAGAAGCTTACGACGACAAAGATTATGACGAAGCAGAAGATCTAGCTAATGAAGCAAGAGAACTTGCAGAAGATGCAGAAGACGAGCTATAAAAATTAGAAATATAGGCAAAACAAAAAATCCCCCTTTGGGGGATTTTTTGTTTTGCTTTTAGCTCACTTTTTATTTTATTCGCAACCTTACAGGTTCTGTACACCTTTTGGATAAAATTTTCTTAAAATCAATTTTATCTCAAAAGGTCTTGCGCTTGGGTCCCACCCCAAGCTCACCTCTCAGGCTTACGCCCGAGAGTCGGCTCAAGGCCACTTCGTTTTCTGAGCCGCCTCTCGGGCTTGAACCGAGGACCCACAGTTTACAAAACTGTTGCTCTACCAACTGAGCTAAGGCGGCAAATCACTAACCAGTACATCCTACATTATAATTCTTTTTCTTTCAAATTTTTTGGATTTTTCTCCATTTTTAGGAAAAAATCAGCATTTCCTTTGTTCTTGGGAACATGAGTCCCTTTCACAGCGTCCACTATATGAGCAATCTTTGGATAAACTTTCTCCTTTAATTTCTCATACAAAAGAACAGCTTTATGTACTAAAAAATACACAATTAACCGGGCCATCTCGCGTGGAGCATGTTTTACAAACCCACGCACTCTCTTTCCAAAACGATGCAAAGTATCGTCAGCTCCTCTGTGAAAACTCACAAAAGCGTTCCCTGTTTCATTTTCTTTTATTTTATTTCCTATGATCCCTACGGTCGCGATCAAAGAGAAGAAGAAAATTATGATTCCAAATGTCATGTTTTTTTAGCTTCCTGTTGAAAATCGAGAAAATCTTCCGATTTCAACTTTTTCGCCAAATTTTTGAATTGCGCTGTCGATTTTTCCTGAAATTGTTTGAGATCCGTCTTTTATGTAATCTTGCTCAAGTAAAACCTTATCTTTGAAGTAAGCGACAAGTTTTCCTTCCAAAATTTGCTCTTTCATATTTTCAGGCTTCCCTTCTACTTCTTTTTGGAAAACTTCCTTTGCTTTTTCACGAGCTTCGGGCGCAATATCTGAAGCTGATTTGAATTCTGGGTTTGTTGCAACGATTTGCATTGCAATGTCCTTTGCAAGGGCTTTAAACTCTTCATTCTTAGCCACAAAGTCTGTTTCGCACCAAAGCTCCACAAGAGCTCCTACCGAACCTGTACTGTGAATATATGACGCCACAACGCCAGCCCCAAGGGTTCGGTCTCCCTTTTTACCAGCAATTTCAGCACCTTTTTTCTTTAGAATTACGAGCGCTTTTTCAGCGTCCCCTCCAGCATCTTCTAAAGCTTTTTTACATTGCATTATAGAAATACCCGTTTTGTCACGAAGCTCTTTTACTTGTTCAGTAGTTATAGTCATATCAAAAATATAAATTAAGAAATAATGAACAAAAAGGTTCAAATCTTACAGACTAGTTTCTGTTTTTCTTGATTCTTTTCCTTTTGTGTAACTTTCTGCGATTTTGTCAGCAAAAAATTTAATACTTGATCTTGATGTATCGTTTGCTGGGATTGGAAATGCAATTTGATTTATGTCGCAATCACTTGAAGCAAGAGCGATCACTGGAATTCCAACTTTTGTAGCTTCAGTAACAGCGATTTGTTCTTTTCTAGAGTCAATCACGAAAAGTGCTGATGGAGTAGATTCCATACCTCGGATTCCTGAAAAATATTCGTTTAATTTATCGATCTCTCGGTCGATCAAAAGTCTTTCTTTTTTAGTGTATTTTAAAAGCTCATTTTTCTCTCTTTTAGAAGTAAGATCGTCTAGTCTAGAAACTCGCTTTTTGATTTCAGGAAAGTTTGTAAGAGTACCTCCAATCCATCGTCCAGAAACATACGGAGCTCCAATTCTTTCAGCTACAAGTCGAACAATCTCTTTTGCTTCACTTTTACTTGAAACAAATAGAAGTGTTTTCTTTTCTTCACCGAGTTTATGTGCAAATTCTAGAGCTTTGTTTAGGTAACTTTCTGTTTTTTCAAGATCTACGATTTCAGTCTTGTTTTTAGTTCCGAAAATAAGAGATTTAAAGGTAGGGTGTCTTCGAGACTTAGAAAAGGCAAAATGCGCCCCTGCTTTAAACATGTCGCCGATGATTCCTCCTATGTTTTTTTCTTCTGTTTTTGTTGTCATATATAGATTGGAATTCTACCAGAACCACCAAAAAAGGCAACCCCGGAAGGCCTTCGAGGCTCTTTTAATCCTCTTCGTCGGCTCCAGAGCTTTCAAAGCCCTCTTTTGCCTTTTCTTCAATAGAATCAATTATCTCTTGAATATTACCTTCTAAAATCACATGAATGTTGTGCCAAGACTGTTTGATTCTGTGGTCAGTGATTCGATCTTGCAGAAAGTTATAAGTTCGAATCTTTTCAGACCGGTCTCCTGTTCCGATTTGCTCTTTTCTAGCACTTGAAAACTTTTTCGCTTCCTCTTCTTCGTGTAGTTGCTCGAGCTTAGCAACAAGAATTGCCATAGCTTTTTCTCGGTTTTTAAGCTGACTTCTCTCAGAAGTACAGCGCACATCGAGGCCTGTTGGTTTGTGAATCAAACGCACAGCGGTTTCTACTTTGTTTACGTTTTGCCCTCCCTTTCCTCCAGCTCTCGAAAATTCGACTTCTATTTCACTTTCCGGTACTTGAAATTTAGTTTTCTTTCTAATAGGTAAAATAGCAACAGACGCAGTTGATGTGTGAATCCGCCCAGATTTTTCCGTAGCAGGAACTCTTTGAACTCGGTGCACCCCTGTCTCGTAACGCATCTTTCTATATGAATTTCTACCGTGGACCTCAAAAGATGCCTCTTTGTAACCTCCTGTTGCACTCTTAGACTCGTCGATCACGATCCACTGCCAACCTTCTGTAAGACAGTAGTTTTTGTACATATTTGCAAGCTCTTCAGCAAAAAGAGAGGCTTCGTCTCCCCCAGCTCCAGCACGAACTTCTAAAATGATTTCATTTGGAAATTCTTCTTCAATCGCGTCCCCTTCCAAAATTTCATCCATTTGTTTTATCAAATTTTCTTTTTGAGATTCGATGCTTTTTAATTCTTCATCTGAAAGTTCTGCGAGTGCAGGGTCGGATTCAGCAAGGTGTTTTATTTCTTCTTCTTCAGCAAGCAAACGCGAAAGATCCTCAGCTAGAAAGCGAGTTTTGTTGTTTTCTTTGTATTTTGAAATATCTAAATCTTTCATAGAAAAAAGACCAAAGGGATCTTCGGTCTTGTTTTTGGAGAGTTATTTTTTAGCTGTCTTTTTTGAAGCTCGAGCTTTGAATTTGTCGATTCGACCAGCAGTGTCGATGACGTTTTCAGTACCAGTATAAAAAGGGTGAGACGCACTTGAAATTTCCACTTTTAAAAGAGGGTATTCTTTTCCATCAGTCCATTTTCCTGTGTCTTTTGTGTCCACAGTAGAAGCAATCAGAAATTTCTCCCCGACAGTTGTGTCTTCAAAAATGACGTGTCTATAGCTTTGTGGATGTATGTCTTTTTTCATTACCTTAGTAATCTATCAAATTGTGCCAATTTTGCAAGGGGCTGAGGTAGCTTTTAGGCAATAGGCTTTAGGCTTTAGCTAAATATAAAAAAGATAAAAATACAGCCCCGCACTTTAAGAAAAGCGCGGGGCTAAGACCGAAGAAACAGACGTGCTCCTGACGACCAAACAACGTCCTCGTCTTCAATGCGGTGAAGTCTAAAGATCCAACCAGAAATGTTGCAAACAGAGCAGAGACGGACTTGCCCCTCTTTGTCCAAAACCAAAAAAAAGTTCCGGACATCTAAGATACCGCACGCAGGATCTTCAGACACGTAGTTACGAGTTTTAAAATCCATAACACGGGGAAGCGTCGTGAAGTACCCGAAACTTTGAAGTTTGGATTGGAGGACCGAAACGTCAGTGGTTGGCTCCAGACCTACTTTCGAAGCGAGAAACTGCCGTAAGGTGGCAGGTTGGTTTAAAACCCACACCTCAAATCGCCCTTTGGCTTCCGCTCTCTGGTCTTCTGGGAGATCGGTGTCGAAACATGGATCTCGAAAAAAGACACTCCTTGGATCGTTTGGTGCCATTTTGTATTTCAAACACTTGGCAGTTTTTCTGCCTTCTATGGCTTTAACGTCGACAACTTTTAAAATATTTAGCATGTGTGATTTGTTTTCTACACAAGTCATAACACAATAAAGTAAATCACGCAATAATTACGAGTAATGTCTAAACACTTCTGACACTTTTGACTTTTAGGTTTTGATTTTTAACTTATTTTCCTACTGCGCATCCAAAAAGTCGATGTTTGACTGCAAAGCAGCTGCTTTTGCGAGTACTTGGTCTCCATAGAAAGTGTTGGTCCCAGCACAAGGGCGTCCTGAGTAGTACCTACAAGCGGCGTTTCGCTCTGCTGTGTATGTCTGAGCAGTTGCTCCAAGGTCTGCTAGGTAAAGAGCGGAAGCTGTAAAAGCGTGCTCTGGATTCCAAGGATCAGGAGTAGTAACCTTTAGAGCGCTCGCAATTCGAGCCTCGAAAAGTACCCAAGTAGAAGGAATAAACTGTGCCGGCCCCATCGCTCCTCCATACCCTATTGAAAACGGACAAGACACTCGAGTTTTTGTGTAATCTCGTCCCAACTTCTCTAAAATTTTCATGAAAGGTGCGACATCTCGAGTGGGCTTCATAACATTTAAAATCGACAGTCCTGTTGAAATTTTTATCCCGGCACCAGTTGTGGTGTCTGTAAGGTAGCAACTTCCCACATTCGCCCCAAGATTACTTTCTTGAGTAATCACAGCAAGCACAAAAGCTGGGCGAACCCCAGTCACCTTTCCTACGTGTTTTGCGTATTCCAAAGCAGTTCCGAAAGGAATCGCAGCTGAGTCGCGAAGTGAAAATAGAGCAGACCGGATCTGAGCAGCACGTGCAGCTTTGTCATTGATCACTTTTTGATAGCCAGCCTGTTCAGTTTTGTTTAAAGAAAGAAGCCTTTTTTTCTCAGCTTCTGCTACTTTGATTTTTTTCTGCTCCGCTTCCACGTTTACCCGCGTGTCGATTTCTTGATTTTTCTTTTGATTTAATACTACCTTTTCTTCCTCATTGGCTTTTTTAGAATTTCTAAATTCTGCAAAAGTTTCCCTCAAAGAATCTTCTATTGCGATAAAACTTTCTGCGTCAGCTAAAGATTCAGACAAGTCTTTTGCTCCTAAAAACACCTCAGGCAAGCTCGTGTCGTCGAGCTGATTTGTACGCCTGATGATCTGCGAAAGAGACCTTTTTCCAATCTCCAAATCAGTTTCAATTTTTGCAATAACCGTACTTTTTACCACTATGTCTTTTCCGAGGCGCTCAATTGCGAGGTTGTGCTTCTTGATCTTTAGTTGAGCTTCACTAATTTGCGCATTTAAAATAGCCAAATCTCTTTGGATTGAAGCTCCTTCCTGCTGTTTTCCTGAAAGAATCACTTGTTGAACCTTAATCTCCTTTTCGATCTGTTCAAGTTCAGCTTTTAGACGCCTTTCTTTTTCCTCTTGAGATTCCTGCGCAAACGCAGAAAAAGGGTTTAGTACTAAAACCCCAAAAATAAAAAGAAAAAGAACTTTGTAAATATTTTTGATTTTAAACATAGGTCTAAAAAGACCTGCAGAGGAAAAACTAAGCTACAGCTTCGTCTCCACCCTCCTTAGCATCTTTACCTTTTTTCTCTACTTCAATCGCTGAGATGTCGATCGGTGCTGTGTTTTCTTCCTCTTCTTTAGCTTTTGCAATTGAAGCTACGATTTCTTCTGGCTTTATCGCAAGGGTTACTCCACTTGGAAGTTTAAGATCTCCGGCAGAAATGTTGCTATCGAAATCAACAAGAGCGGAAATATCTACATGAATTGCGTGTGGAAGGTTTCCTGGGAGAGCTTCAATTTCAATTTCATGAACCACTTTTACAAGAATTCCTCCTAGCTCTTTCACAGCAGGTGAAACTCCTTCAAATTCTACTGGTACGTGAACTTTGATTTTCTTATCTTTTTCAATTACATAAAAGTCAGCGTGTCGAGTAACTCCTGTAATTGGATCTCGGTCAATTTCGTGGATCATAGCGTCGTGAGTACCAAAATCTCCTTGTAGAGTAACAACTGTAGATTCTCCAGCTTGTGCGAAAACCTTATTAAACTCAGTTGTTTTTATTGAAATGTCTGTAGATTCTTGTTTTCGGCCGTAAAATACAGCAGGAATAAAGCCCGCTTTTCGGATTTGATTTAAATTTTCGCTTTTATTTCGTGTTTTTGCTTCTAGTGTAGGCATGAAAACCATTCTACACGAACTTAAAAATTTTGCAAAGACGGTAGCCTACTCGACCACAAAGTCTTGACAAATTTAATTTTTCTTGCAATATATATCACGGAAAGTAAACCAACATCCAAAACCTATGAAAAGAGAATTCTTGAGAGGAATACTGTTTTTTGTCCTCCCGGCCGTCATCTTGGTGAATTTCTACTTTGAGCGAGAGAAGCTCAGCAAGCAAAACCTTAGGTTGATCAAGGAGCAAACTCAGCTGCAAGAGGATTACAACCTACTTGCGAAAGAGCTCTTGGAGAAAAAGACGGAGGTTTCTGAACTTCAAGCACAGGTGGACGTCGTCAACACCGCTTCGGTCTACAAAATCGAAACCCCGAGCCCAAAGCCTCTCTGGCCAATGCCCGGCCTTAGTCGAAGCGAAGTTCACCACTTGGTCCTGGAAGTGTTTCCGCTCGAAGGGAATAGTCTTCCTTACCAAATCCATGTACTCAAAAATGTTGAGTCTGGAATCAATGAGGTGGGAATTCTAAGTAACCCTAACGGATTCTACCAGGGTGCAATTCTCGAAACCAAAGTGGGCAAAATCCGAGTTCTCGACGCCGAGGAAGCCGACGCGGTACTGCGAAAATTCGGCAGAAAGAAATAACAACTGAGCCCAAAGCTCAGTTATTTTTTTTATAAGAAATTAAAAATCTTAAGTTTCTCAGTTACAGTTTTTTTAACTTCCTCTTCGGCTTCTTTCAAAAGTTTATATGGAGCGATTTCGTCTGGGTGTTCTGTCATTGAATTTACAAGCCCTTCTTTAAACGCTACGCGTATTTCTGTGTTTATGTGCACCACTGCAACTCCAGCTTTGATCGCAGCTTGAATGTCTTCACGACTGTTTCCTGAAGCACCGTGAAGTACGAGCGGAAGATCCGTAACACTTGAAATTGCTTTTACTCTTTCTATATCAAGTCTTGGATCAGGAACATTTTTGAGCATACCGTGTATGTTTCCAACAGCTGGTGCGAAAAGATCCACCCCTGTTTCCTCTACATATTTTTTTGCATCAGTGTCGGATGTCAAAGCAACCCCTTGCACCGCTCCTTCTGGAATTTCGTCTAGAATTTTTGAAGATTGCCCTATGTAACCGAGTTCTCCTTCTATTAATACATCTCGCCCGCAAGCCTTTGCGTATTCAACGCACTTTTTTGTTTCAGCGATATTTTCTTCTAGAGACATTTTTGCTCCGTCAAAAATCGCACTATCGAAACCGGCGTCGATTGCTTCTTTTACTTTTTCAAATGTATATGTGTGATCTGCGTTTAAAAATATTGGAAAATTTTCTTTTTCTCTAATTCCTTTTACCAAAGATGCGACTTGAGTAATTCCCGTAAATTCTCTTTCACCTTCTGAGACTCCAATAATTACAGGTACGTTTAATTCTTTTGCCGATTCGTAAATTGCATTGAAAGCTTCTAGATTTGAAATATTAAAATGCCCTACTGCAATTCTCTTTTCTTTTGCTTCATTTATATATTCGCGTAATGTTTTCATGTGGTAATTTTATCATAAGCTTGTGCCCCACGCCTACATGTTTTTCTTCATATTTCCGCCCCATACTAAATACTGTATACTTATTGCTATATACATTTAATTCACACACCATGTTCAACTTTGGATCAAAAAATTATGACTTTGTAAGCATCGGAGACACTGTAATCGACGCGTTTATTCGCCTAAAAGAAGCTCACGTAACTTGTAAAATAGATAAAACAGAATGTGAAATCTGTATGAAATTTGGAGACAAAATCCCTTTTGAGTCAGTAGACATTTGTAACGCTGTAGGAAATAGCGCAAACGCTTCTGTTTCTGCTTCTCGACTTGGACTTCAAAGTGCAATTGTCACAAA
>CAZIMQ010000003.1:0-21333 GCA_964540495.1 uncultured Candidatus Saccharibacteria bacterium
TTTAACTTATGTTCACAGCAAAGGCATTTCTCGTCGTACACGAGCTCTGTTTGATGTGTTATTTCTATAATTTTCCATCCATTTTTATCTATTATTTCTTCAAGTTTTATTTCCATTTGGTTTTTTGTGTCACATTTTTATACTGATTTAGGGTATCATGTCTTATGATATACTCATAGATATTTTTATGAAAATACTGCTTTTTGTTAAAAAAGCTTGGTTTTTGGAAATTGATTAAAACATGAAAAAAACAATTTTTATCGCTAGTTTTCACCCACTAATTTCTAGAAACATTTTGTCTTCTGGCCTTTTAGACGATTTAAATAAAGCAGGTTTTAAGGTAGTTATTCTTGCACCTAGGGATAAAAAGGATTTTTTTGAAAAAAGTTTTGCAAATGAAAATGTGGTAGTCGAAGGGGTTTCTTTTAAATTTGGCGCTAGAGAAGTTTTTTTGAAATACCTTTCTTTTGCATGTTTGCGTACGGAGACTTTGAGAATTAAAAGAAAAACAGAAATGAAGGGTAGTGGAGCAGTGAGCTCATTGTTTTTTGCAAACAGGTTCGGCGTCGCGATCCTTAGATTTTTGGAAAATATAACTTATAAACACAATATTTTTGGAGAATTGTTTGAAAAACACAAACCAGAAAAAGTTTTTGCCACTGATATACAAAGCGAGTTTGATGTTTCTCTTATTCATGAAGCAAAAAAAAGAGGAATAAAAAACATAGCCATGGTCCGCTCTTGGGACAATTTAACTTCTAAGGGGTTGATTAGAGTAGTCCCTGAAAAACTTTTGGTTTGGAACGAACTTATAAAAACTGAAGCAAAAAAATATCACTACGTAAAAGATCCTTTAATTTCAATTGTTGGTATTGTTCACTACGATTCGTATAAAGATTTAAAACAAAAAAGTAGAGAGGAGTTTATAAAAACTATTAGTGGGGATGTGACTAAAAAAATTGCTCTTGTGGTTCCTATTGGAGATCGATATCTGAAAAAAAATACAGTAGATCGTGATATCGTAAAAATCTTAACAGAAATTTTACCGCTCGACTTTCAAATTTTGGTTAGACTTCCACCAGGAGATTTTGTGCGAGAACTTGAAAATGAAGAAAATCATTTTGATAGAATTAAAGTACTTTTTGATCGTGCGACTAAAAATTTTGAAAATATAAAAATGACAGAAATTGGGAAAGCAGATGATCTTCATTTAGCTGATACACTACGAAACGTCGATTTGGTAATTTCTGGTCCTTCTACCATGGCGATTGATTCTGTAATTTTTGATAAACCTACAATTTTGTTTGGTTTTGACGGATATCAAAGTCGGCCTTATTTTGAAAGTATAAGAAGATACTATGACTATGATAATTTTGTGCCTGTAATTGAAAGTGGTGGTGTGCGACTTGCAAAGTCCTTGGAAGAGTTTAAAGATTTGGTGAAAGGTGCTATAGATAATCCTACAAGAGATCATGACCTTAGAGCTCGGTTAGTAGAAATGGAAGCATCGGTTTTTCATGGTAAATGTCTAGAAAGACTTGTTGAGGTTTTGAAGAATTAAAATGAAAACAATTTTTATTACAATTTTTGAAGGTGTGGAGGTAAAGAATATTTTACGTACACCTATTTTAGAAAATCTACTAAAGGAAAATGATATTAAGATTGTTTTATTTACTAAATCAAAAGAAAAAGTAGATTTTTATAAAAAAGAATTTACTGATCCAAGGCTTGTTTTTGAGCATGTTGAGTGGAAGCGGAATTCAAAAATCGATCATTTTTTTTCAAAACTTAAATTTGTACTACTTAAGACAGAAACAACAGATTTGAAGAGAAAAATGCTTTTTGAGATAGATAAAAAAAGATTTTCTTTTATTTCAGGTAGTGTTGTAAATACTTTGCTTGCAAGAAGTGTTTTTAGGAAAATAGCACGGGTCCTTGATTTCTGTTTAGTAAAGGACGATACATATAAAATATTTTTTGATAAATATAAACCAGATTTGGTATTTATGGCTCATCTTTTTGATGAACCAGAAGTCGCTCTTCTTCGTGAGGCAAAAAAACAAAAAGTAAAAACCGTTGGATTTGTAAATTCATGGGACAAAGTAACAGCTCGGTGCATGATGCGACTTTTGCCTGACAAAACGTTAGTTTTTAATTCTCTCGTGAGTGATGAGCTTATTGAATTTAATGAACTAAAAAAAGAAGATATTTTTGTTTCAGGGCTTCCTCAGTATGATTATTTTTATTCTTATAAACCTATCTCAAAAGAAGATTTTTGCGATAAGAAAAAACTCTCACCTAAAAAAGAAATTATTGTATACGCTTCAATGGGCCGTGCTTTTAGTAGCTTGGATTGGGACATGATTGATTTTATGCATGAGCTTACGCAATCAAATTCTTTAGTAAAAGATTGTGAACTTTTGGTTCGATTTCAACCAAATGATTTTGTAGATGAAGAAGAATTAAAGAAGAGGCCTCATTTGATCTACGATATTCCCGGAATTCGTTTTGGGACTAAAAGAGGGGTGGATTGGGATATGAATGAGAATGATTTAAATAATTTAGCAGATACTTTAAAAAACATGTCGGTCCTTATTTGTTACGCTTCTAGTATAAGTATCGATGCGTCTGTGTTTGATAAACCAGTAATCAATATCAATTTTGATATCAATCCGCCATCGTCGCTTTTAAAATCACCTACACAGTATTATAAAACTCTTCATTATAAAAAAGCTTTAAAGACTGATGCGATTGATTTGGTTTCGAGTAAGGAAGAACTGACTAAAAAAATAAATGATTACTTAAAAGACTCAACAATCAAAAAGACAGAAAGAAGTATTTTGGTAAAAGAACAGTGTTCATTTACTGACGGTGCCTCAGGTAAAAGAATTGCTCGGTTTATGTTAGATTTAATAAATAATGAATGAGTTTAATTACAATCAAAAAAAGAAAGATTATATTCCATGTAATATTTGTGGAACTAGTGATTTTGTTGTAATTGAAACTAAGAGTGTAAATAACTTAGATGTACAGACTGTGATGTGTAAAAAGTGCAGTTTGGTTTTTATAAATCCTCGAATGTCTTTGAAGGATTATGATGAGTACTACATGAGGTTTTATCGAAAAGATAGAGCGGAAATAAAACAAAAAACAATTGATCAAAATAACTTAGAGAGAAATTTTGAAAATGCTCGAAAGTTTGGAAAAGGAATTATTTCTTATATGGGGGAATTTGTGAAAGACGGACTAACGATTGATGTAGGATCTAGCACGGGTGGAATTTTGTACGGCATGAGAGAAATGAGGCCTAATCTTAAACTCCTCGGGATTGAACCTTCTACAGACGAATCAAACTATGCAAATGAAAAGGGTGTTGAAACCGTAAGGGGTCTTTTTGAAGATGTAAAACTTGATCTCAAAGAAAAAGCAATGAATGTTTTGTGTGTTCAGAGTTTAAATCATTTACTTGATCCTAAAAGTTTTTTAACTTGGGCGCATAGTATTTTAGCTTCTGACGGACACGTATTTCTTGCTGTAAAAAATTGGCGACATCAAGTCAGGAGAGCTGGGAAGCTTTCTCTTGGTATTCAAATTGACCATGTCTACATGTTTACTCCAGAGACTTTGAAGTTGCTTTGTGAAGTGTCGGGTTTTGAAGTGGTCTATATGGACGTAGATGAAGGAAAAAATATGGAAGATATAAAAATACAAAAACAGCACGGTTTAAATACTCACCATATAAGGATTGTTGCAAAAAGGTTGGAAACGCCTAAAAATGTAGATTTTAAAAAGAGTTTGTATCTAAAAACAAGAATTGAACTCTTTAAGCCTTTTGTTAAGCTCATGTATATTTTCAAGTACTCAAACAAGCTTGCTTTTTTACGTAAAATACTACATATTTGAGCTTACTTATGCGTAAAGTTTGCTTCGTAATTACAAGCTTCATTCACTACAGCCGAAATCTTTTAGTGCTTGAAGAACTAAAAAAAAGAAAGGATGTTGAACTCCACATAGTAGTAGGAGGGTCCGCTCTTTTGTCTAAATATTCTTCAAAATTTGCACACATTAAAGATCTTTTAAAAAAAGATGGCCATACAAGACTGTACGAAATCTATTTTGCCTTAGAAGGAAATGATCTGTCTACAAAATCAAAAACAGCAGGTCTTGGAATAATCGAGTTTACAACTTTGTTTAATAACATAAAGCCTGATGTGGTAGTTGTGCGCGGAGACCGCTTTGAAGTACTTTCTGCGACGATTGCAGCTGCTTACATGTCTATTCCTGTGGCTCATATTGAAGGGGGTGATCTTTCTGGATCAATTGATGAAAGTGTAAGGCATGCAGTCACTAAATTTTCTCATATACATTTTGCAACCAACGAACCCGCGAGAGAAAGAATACTTCGATTGGGAGAAAATCCTAACTATGTTTTTAACTTTGGAAGTCCTGATGTGGAAGTTGTAGATAAACTTTCTAAAAAAAGTAAAAAGATTGATCTTAAAAAAACAGGAAGTGGTGCTCATTTTAATTTAACAGACGGTTATATGATGGTAATGTTTCACCCGGATATTAATGATGTAAAAAAAATTCACACTTATACAAAAAATATTTTGAAAGCGGTTCATGAAGTAGGCCTTCCAACTCTTTGGTTTTGGCCAAATTTTGACGCTGGAGCCGAAGATTTGTCCCAAGAGCTACGAATGTTTAAAGATGAGGTAAAAGGGCACAAGATTCGATTTATGCGCTATTTAGGACCAAGGGATTTTGTGTGGCTTCTTAATAATGCTAAATGTTTGATAGGAAATTCTTCGGCTGGACTAAAAGAGTGTTCCTTTTTGGGAGTGCCGGTAGTGAACGTTGGAAAAAGACAAAACGGAAGGCTTCGGGCGGAAAATGTAGTTAGTGTGGATTTTGATCCAAAGAAAATAAAAAAAGCAATTGAAGGTCAGATTAAAGTAGGGCGATTTAAATCATCTCAACTATACTTTGCAAAAAACACTAGTAAAAATATTGCAGACACGATCGCAACTGTGCCTTTGTATACACAAAAAATATTTATAGATTAAACATGGCTAAAAAATATTTTCAAAAGATAATTTCAGACGGTGAAGTGTTTGTGATCGCTGAGATTGGAAAAGGTTTTATTCAAACCAAAGAAGATCAAACCGTAGAAACTTACCTAAAAAATGCTAAAGAGCTGGTTGATGCCGCTTTTACTACAGGTGTTCAAGCTGTAAAGTTTCAAACTCATGAATATGAAGATGAGCAATTAAATATCGATGTTACATCTCCGCACTTTAAAGGCAGTGACAGGTATTCTTGGGTAAAGAGAAATACTGACGCGACCCCAATAGAGTTTTGGAAAGAATTGAAAGAATATGCAGAAAGTAAAGGACTTGTATTTTTTTCCGCTCCAATGTCTAGAAAGTCTGCAGAAAAATTAGAAAGTCTCGATGTGTCGCTTTGGAAAGTCGGGTCTGGAGATGTAGAAGACCATGTAATGCTTGATTTTCTTATTGAAACAAAAAAACCAATTATCATTTCAACTGGCATGGTAAGTCTTTCTGAGCTAGATGAAGTTGTGAGTTACATAACTTCAAAAGGTTCACCTCTTACAATTCTTTATTGTGTGAGTGAGTACCCGTGTCCAAGTGAAAAATTTAATCTCTCGACTATAACTTATTTAAAAGAAAAATATCCAAATCTTACAATTGGTTTTTCTGACCATTCCGTTGGAGACAACACTGTACCTTTAGGTGCTGTTAAATTAGGAGCTCAAGTGATTGAAAAACATTTTTCTTTGTCTCGAGATTTTTGGGGCTCAGATCATAAAGTTTCCATGACTCCAGAAGAGATGAAAGATTTTGTTGATCAGATTAAATCAGGGAGTTATAAAAATATTGATATTGCGCCATACTTCGGAAATAAAGACAGAGAATTAGAAGGAGCAACAAATCAGTTTCGACCGTATTTTAATAAATCTCTGGTCTTTGGTAGGGACGTAAAAGCGGGGGAAATAATTACAAAAGACATGGTTTTTGCGATGCGTCCACGGATGTATATTGATGGCCTTCACGCCCACAAACTCCGTGATGTTTTGGGTAAAAAAGCTAAAAAGGATTTTAAGAAGTATGATGGAATTAAATCGGATAGTGTAGAATAACTATATGGAAAATACAGACAAATGCTTTGTCATAAAAAAAGAAGATATCGACAATACTTTAAAAACCTCTCCAGTAGATGGTAAAAAGTTACTCGAACCATTCAAGACTCTTGCAAAAGAAAATAACTTACCTATAAACATTTTAGAAAATTCCAACGTCTCAAATGAGGCAGAAGTGCACACGCACGAAGCTGATCTTTGGCTTTGTCTTGAGGGGGAGGTAGAATTTGTGTATGGGGGAGAAATGGTAAATCCTCGTTTTAAACAAAATCCAGACGGCTCAATTGATGAAAGAGAAATTAAAGCAGGGGAAATCAAGAATGGTACATCCGTTGTTTTACATCCCGGAGATTGGCTCTGGATTCCCGCTGGACAGCCTCATCTTCACAAATGTGCAGGAGTCTCGCGTTTAGTAATTATTAAAATTCCTAAAAAATAATTTTATGAAAAGAATTTTAGGTGTCATTACAGCTCGTGGTGGATCAAAAGGAATTCCTGGAAAGAATATAAAGCTCCTTGGAGACAAACCTTTGATTGCTTACACGATTGATTCTGCTAAAAAAAGTAAACTGATTACAGACTTAATCGTTTCAACAGATGATCCGGAGATTGCTGAAGTTTGTAAAAAGTATGGAGCAAGTGTACCGTTTCTCCGACCTAAAGAATTGGCAGAAGACAAAACTCCACATGTACCTGTGATGCAACACGCTGTGAATTTTTTTGAAAAAGAAAACAATTGTAAGGTAGATATTGTGGTAGTTTTGCAACCAACTTCTCCTTTTAGAACCGCTGAGGATTTAGACAAGACTTTAGAAAAATTAATCGAAACGGGTGCAGACAGCGCGGTATCTTTGGTAGAAATTTCTGAGAATCACCCGATGAAAATAAAAAAATTAGAAGGGGATAGAGTGCTTGCGTACTCAATTGAAGAAGTAGAAGGAACACGAAGACAAGATCTTCCAACTGCGTACAAAAGAAGTGGAGCGGTCTACGCAATGACTCGAGAAATTTTGATGGATAAAAACAAACTCTATGGTGACTTTATTACAGGTGTTGTGGTGCCACAAGAGCGATCGGTAGACATAGATGAACCTTTTGACTGGATTAAAACAGAGTACATGCTTCAAAAACTAAAAGAAAAAGGATATGAATTTTAAAATACTAAATACAATCGGAGAAAATTTTGCAAACGAAGCTAAGAAAAAGCTCGAGCTTCTTGGTGCAGTTACTTACAAAATTCCAACACAAGTTGAGTTAGAAAAAGAAATTGAAAATTTTGACATGATTGTTGTAGGTCTTGGACTTCTTGTAAACAAAGCAGTGATCGAGAATGGGAAAAATTTAAAAGTGATCGCAACTGCAACAACCGGACTGGATCACATAGACGTTGCCTGTGCTGAAGAAAAAGGAATTAAAGTAGTTTCTCTAAAAAACGATTTGGAGTTTATGAAAAAAATCACAGGCACAGCTGAGCTTGCTTGGGGACTTTTGATTGCTTTGATTAGAAAAATTCCAAGTTCTCTTGAGTCTGTAAAAAAAGGAGAGTGGAAGAGGGAAGATTTTAAAGGAAATACTCTTTCTGGAAAAACTCTTGGAGTTTTAGGGTTGGGGCGCCTTGGGACATTGGTTGCAGGTTACGGAAAAGCTTTCGGCATGGAAGTGCTGTTTACGGACCCAAATGTAGAAAGTTTCCCTGACGTATCAAAAGTTTCTTTTGAAGAATTGATTTCAAAAGCGGATTTTTTGTCTGTGCATATTCACTTGAGTAAAGAAACAGAAAATTTAATTTCAGAAACTGAGTTTGAAAAAATGAAAAATGGGGCATTTTTAGTAAATACTTCTCGTGGAAAAATTGTCGATGAAGTAGCACTTCTTAAAGCTTTAAAAGAAAAGAAAATCGCAGGTTACGCGACGGACGTACTTTCCGACGAACTTGATTTTGGAGAACAAATTCCAAGTAGTAATCCGTTAATCCAATACGCTAAAGAAAACACAAATTTAATCATAGTTCCTCACACAGGAGGAATGACTCATGAATCGAGAATTTTGACTGATATTAGAGTCGTGGAAAAACTCGAGGAAAGTTTTAAATAGCTTCTCAGATTTTATTGACTAAGCGTAGTATTTATGTTTATATTTGATGCAGAGTCTGAGCATTCCGCTCAGCAACAAAAAACCACTGAATATCAACACGTAATGAATACGCAGTCTTCTTCGAATAGCTGGAGGGTTTGGACTCTCGGTGAGTCTTTGACAAAAATCACATCCGCGAGTCTTCAAAAAATGATCGGTCTCTCAAGTAGCACCGGTGTAGGCGTTGCCTTGGGGACTTTTGTGATCGGCCTAGTGCAGGTCATGTTTGGATGGTTCATGAGGGCAAAAAGCGGAAAGTCCGTCTGGGACACCAAACGACACATTCTGTTTTCTTGCCTCTTTGGAGCATTCGCTTTCATGTCCACAATGTTTGGCCTCACGGCTTACAGGCTTGGAGGTGAGGTGAGTGTGGTGGTCTTTATCATCACTCTTTCGATTATTCCGGGGGCAATCATTGACACCGTCTTCTTCAAACATCGTCTGTCTACTCGGCAGTGGTTTGGGGTTTTAATTGGAATCGTTGGTGCTTACTTGGTTTTGGGGATGCCGGGACTTTCCGCAGCCGCGAAATTTCCAACTTGGGCACTCTTTGCCCTGGGAATCACCTTTACGGTCGCTATCAACCAGGGTTTTACTCAGAGGATCAAGGGTATAGATCCGATGGTTAAGAATTTTTGGGGAGGTCTTACGACGGCAGTGCTTGCGCTTTGCACATTTGCTTTTGTTGGACTTCCTTCATTTTCTGACCCAGGATTTTCCAGAGTGGTGATTTTCTCTGGAGCCATCGGCTTGGTCGTGATTGTCATGTGGACTTGCAACGTGAACGCCTACAAAGACGGTGCCCATATTGCAGAAAAAAAGCTCATGATGAACGGGCTTTATCTGACTTTTGCCATGATTGTGGGCGTACTCTTTTACAAGGAGACGTTTACGATTTGGAAAGGTTTGGGTATACCCGCTTTCATTGTCGCTTCGTGTCTATTCGACAGCAAACTCTGGGAGTCTTTTCGAGGGCTTTCCCAGAAAAAATAATCGTACATTTCGTAACTCCGGCCTAAAAACCCGGAGTTAATTTTTTATATATCACTCTTGCTTTTTTAAAAAAAGTGTGTTAGTGTCCGGAAAGCTTTTTTGTGCCATGGTGGTACAGGGAATGCTCTTTGATTATATTATGAAAACGATTCTGATTGTCGGCCGAATGGTCGCGTCCAAGCAAGGTTTGGAGCCTCTCGCGAAACTTCTCGAAGGTCACGGCCATGAAGTTCATGCTTTCCTTCCAGGCGATAGGGACTTCACAGATGACGAAAAGAAAGAAATCAACCGAATCCTTGATCGCGGGGTCTCCGCGGTCGTGGTCGGAATGGCTTCGCAAGAAGAGATCGCCGGAGTTGAGATTACAACTGTTCGTCACGCTAAAAAACTTGGTGTGCCGGTGTTTTTCTATGCCGACACCTTTAGTTCATGGAACAAGGATTGGTTTGCGGAATTTTTGCTGGGCGAAACGCTTTTTGTTGTCAACGACAACGAAGCGGTGCAAGCTCGCGAGAAGTTTCCGGAAACGAGAGTTGTCGCGACGGGAAATCCAACTTGGGATGACGACTTTTTTGGCGAGTTTCCATCCCGAGAAGAAGTACGATCCGAACTTGGATTGGGGGAGGGAGATCTTGCGATTTTGGTGCCCTTTGCCAAGAGTGTTGCGGTCAATGTGCTTCATGGTAATGCGGTAATTAAGGCCGCGGAGAGTGTTAAAGACGAAACTGACCGTGAAATAAAGGTCATTGTGACCCAGCATGATGCGGAGAGTTATCCTATGGATATCTACGCAGATTTGAAAAAGTTTGCAACCGTTACTGTGCTATTGATCCCCAAAAAGACTACCCCAACACCCAATCTTTTGAGTGGGATGGACATGATCGTCGGGTCTGCCTCTGGGGTTGGTGGGAGAGCGATCCGCAGGAGGGTTATTTCTGTGGATTATTTCTCTGACTTGGCTAAACGCCGGCTGAAGAAGTCGACCGGAACCGATAACTGGGAGCCCTGCGAACAAGGAGTATCAATGGTGTCTTATTCAAAAGACCACCTTGCGAGTTGCATCGTTGGTGTTCCTCATACGGCTCTGTGGATTTCAACGCAACGTGCGAAGCAAGAAGAGCTTTACCCGAAGCCTGAAAGGGCTGGTATTGCGCTTGAAAAGATGGCGGAAGCCGTCCAATCAGCACTTGTTTGACAAGTGTCCTTTCACAAAGCCGTTCGACTATGTCGGGCGGCTCTATTTTTTTGTATAAAAATTATGTTAAAGTTTAAAAATGATCGTAGTTACTGGAGCTAGTGGATTTATAGGAAGCTGTTTGGTTTCTAAGCTAAACCAAGAAGGTTTTGAGGATCTTTTGATCGTAGATGATTTTTCTGACATAGATAAACAAAAAAACTTGGAAGGAAAAAAGTTTTCAAAAAAACTAGATATAAAAGATTTTTTAGATTGGTTTGATAAAAATGGGAAAGATATAAAATTTGTATTTCATATTGGAGCAAATTCTGACACGACTGAATCTCGAAAAGAGATTTTTGATTTTTATAATTTAAATTATTCAAAAAAAGTTTGGGAAATTTGTGTCCGTGAGCAAATCCCTTTAGTTTACGCATCTTCAGCGGCAACGTATGGAAGTGGAGAAGAAGGTTTTGATGACGAAACACCTCCTTCAAAATTAAAACCTCTGAATCTCTATGGAGAATCTAAAAATAATTTTGATAAGTGGGCACTCCTTGAGGCCTTTAAACCGTCTTTGTGGGCTGGTTTAAAATTTTTTAATGTCTATGGTCCAAATGAATATCACAAGGGTCGTATGGCCTCTGTAGTGCTCCACACATATAATCAAATACGCGATCGAGGAAAGATGAAACTGTTTCGATCACATAATCCTGCGTTTAAAGATGGTGAACAGCTTCGGGATTTTGTTTATGTAAAAGATGTTGTGGAAGTGTGTTTGTTTTTTATGAAGGAAAAAGCAGAGTCTGGAATTTACAATGTTGGCACAGGTAAAGCCCGAACTTTTTTTGATCTCTCAAAGAGTGTTTTTGAAAGTGTAAACAAAGAACCCGATATAGAATTTATTGATATTCCAGAAGATATTCGAGAAAAGTATCAGTATTTTACGCAGGCGCGCATGGAAAAACTTAGCAGTACTGGATTTAAAAAAGAATTTCACTCACTTGAAGAGGGGGTTAGGGATTACTGCGTAAATTATTTAGTAGAAAAAAAACATTATTAAAATTTTGGCATAAAAAATAGGCGTAAAACGCCTTAGATTTTAAAGTGCTCTCTTGTAGGGCGGTCTCCCTGTGGTGGTGGAGACGAGTTTAAATGATCAAATTCCTTGCGCAGCTGCCTTAATTGTTCTTTTGACAGCTTTTCATGCGGTCCAAGATTTCTTTCTCGGCATATTCCCATGACCCATGTTGCAAATGTTGAAAAGTCTTCAGCCATAATCTTCTTAAAACATATCACTTTTCCTCTGTTTGAGGCAGTGGTATCGTAAGAGATTTTTATGTTATAGTTTTTCCATGGAAATTTTAAAAAAATTGCTCACTTGGACTTTATATATAACGCCGGTTGTTTTACTTTTTAACGGAGATGGTCTGTTCTTTCCTTTTATATCTGGTAAAAACTTTCTGTTTCGCGCTTTGGTTGATTTGAGCTTGGTACTTTTCCTCGCTCTTTTTCTTTACGATGGCAAACTCTCTTTCAAAAAAACCTGGTTAAATTTTGCCGTTCTTGGTTTCCTAGTCTCTGTTTTGATTGCTGACATCTTTGCGTTAAACCCCATGAAAGCTTTCTTTAGTAATTTTGAGCGATCAGAAGGGTTTGTTTCAATTTTTCATCTAGTTTCATATTTCTACGTTCTGACTTCTTTCTTTAAGCAAGAAGAAAAGAAATGGATTGGATTTTTTAGCGCTTTAATTGCTACCTCGTTTGCTTCGATTCTGTTTTCTTTAGTTCAACTTGGTGGTGGTGCGGTAATTAACCAAGGGGGAACAAGAACAGACTCAGTTTTTGGTAACTCTGCTTACTTTGCAGGTTTTCTTCTTTTGTGTTTTTTTATAGCCCTTTTGCTTTGGTCTAAAAAAGATTTTACTTTAAAAAATCTATCAATAACTCTATTTTCAGGTTCATTTTTGTATCTTTTTGTGTTTTTAAAATACCTTTCTCCGATCCCGAAAGAAATGCAGAAAACAGGTTATGGTTGGATGGTATTTTTAGTAGCTTTTTTGTCTTCTCTGGTTTTGTTTTTGATTAGAGATTCTAAAAATGAGAGTTTAAAAAAAGCTTTTAGATTAATTTCTTTAGTAATTTTTTGTTTTTTGTGTGTATTTTTAGTGTATAAGACTCAAACTAGAGGAGCGATACTTGGAATATTTGGGGGAATTCTGTCGGGTTCAATTTTTATCCTTTTTTCTAAAAACGCTTTAAAGTCGCATAAAAAAATCGCAGCTATTGTGGTCGCAACACTTTTGCTTTCTTTAGGTTCATTTCTTGTGTTTAAAGATTCAGATTTTGTAAAAGCGAGCCCTACTTTAAAAAGACTTTCTGAAATATCTTGGAAAGAGCGTAGTACACAGGCTCGGTCCATTATCTGGCCTATGGCTTTAGAAGGTTTTAAAGATCGCCCAATTTTTGGATGGGGACAAGAAGGTTTTATGTATGTTTTTGCAGAAAAATATCGTCCAGAACTTTGGAGGCACGAATCTTGGTTTGATCGTACTCACAATGTTTTTCTTGATTGGCTTGTTGCAGGAGGTATCTTTACTTTTGTTTTTTACCTTTCCTTTTACATTGTCTCTATTCTTTCAGCCTTTAAAATTTCAAAAGAAAATTCAGCAGAGGGAGCAATCATTTTTGCTCTTATTCTCGCTTACGGTTTTCAAAATATCTTTATTTTTGACAACTTAGCTAGTTATATCGTTTTCTTTGCATTACTTGCTTATCTTTCTCCTGTTCTTTCGCTTTCTAAAGAAGAATTGCCAGAAACTAAAAAGAAATTACAAAAAGAGGAAGATCCTCACGCTTTGTTTTTTGTAGGCCTCGTGATCATATTCTTTGTATTTTATTATTCTGTTTTGAAGCCATATAGTCAGAATACTAAGCTCATCGAAGCGTTACAGATTATAAATACTGGAAATGCAGAAGCTGCGTTTGGAACTTTTAAAGAGGCTACAAGTATTGTCTCTTCAGGGCAAACAGAAGCGCTTGATCAATACATTTCTTTTGCAAGCAATGTATTGCGTTCTCCTCAGGTCCCAGATGAGTTTAAACAGAGGTTGTTGGTAGATGTAGATACAAGATACAGGGAAATGTTAAAAGCCCAACCTTATGACAGTAGGGCGATTCTGGCTTTAGGAAGTTTTTATAATGAATTTAATTTTGTAGATAATTCAATACCACTTCTTTTAGCGGCGGAAGAAATTTCTCCTAAAAAACAAGCGATTCTGTTTCAAATAGGTCTCGCTTACATGTCTGCAAAAAATAAAGAAGAATCACTTGCATATTTTAAAAACGCTTATGATTTAGCTCCAGAATATACTCAAGCTGGAATGCTCTACTCTTTGGCGCTATTAAAATTTGGAGAATTAGAGAAAGCAAAAGAGGTTGTGTACCCGTACGCGAAGCTTGGAATTACTCCTGAGTCATTTTTAGTGACTGAGTTTATGGAGTCTAAAAATCAAAATAGCGTAATAGAGTTGCTTGGTAGTGCAATAGAAGCTAATCCTAAAAATTACGCTTCATACGAAGAATTAGCCCGTGTTTACGTGTCTTTAAAGCAGGTAGATAAGGCAAAAGAGGTTGCTCAGCAAATGGGAAAGATCGAAGGTTTAGAAGGTAGGGCAACGAAACTGTTAAATAGCCTTTAAATTTGACTTTTACTAGAGAATCTGCTATTATTGCAAATGTGAGTAGCAGAGTTAAAATTTGCGAACTCGAATCAACAAATACCTTCACAAAACCCAGCTTCGGCTGGGTTTTGTGTTTATGTAAATAGCAGTGTATGATAGGTTGAATCTCTTTTTTCACGGCTGACGGCTGCACTCACAAAATGGTATTTGTTGGAGCTCGCACCCGTCGGCCGTGAAAGAATGGATACTCAAAAAGATGCAAACAAGCCCCTCAAGGTCTTAAAAACAGATCAAAATCTGTCTTTTTTTTCTACCCTAAAAGTAGGGGGTAATGCTAAGTTTCTTGTTGTTGTGCAATCAGAAGAAGAGGTCAAAAGCGCCTTTGATTTTGCGGAGAAAGAGAGTTTGCCAAAATTTCTGCTCGGTGGAGGGTCTAATATCCTCTTTTCTGATGAAGATTTTGAAGGTGTTGTGATTAAAAATGAGATAAAAGGGATCGAGTTAAAAGATTTAGGTGGCGAAGTTTTAGTTAGTTGTGGTGGTGGGGAGAATTGGGACGATTTAGTAGCTTTTTGTGTTTCAAATGGGCTTTATGGGCTTGAAAATTTGTCTGGAATTCCAGGCACAGTAGGGGCCAGCCCTGTTCAAAATATAGGAGCTTATGGCACTGAAGTAAAAGATACAATTTTTGATGTCACTTTTTTTGATCCAAAGACAAAAGACTTTAAAAAAATTTCAAATAAAGAATCAAAATTTTCTTATCGAGATAGTATTTTTAAAAATGAATTAAAAGGTGTTTTTGTTACAAAAGTTTCTTTTATTTTAAAAAAAGAAGGGACTTTAAATATAAGTTATAAAGATTTAGAATCATTTTTTAAAGAAAAAAAAGAAATTTCTCTTTTATCTGTGCGAGATGCTGTACTTTTAATTCGAAGTAAAAAATTTCCAGATTTAAATATTTACGGTACTGCTGGATCTTTTTTTAAAAATATAATTCTGGAAAAAGAAAAAGCTCAAAGTTTTTTAAAACAGTTTCCAGAAGCTCCGTTTTTTGTAATTGATGAAAAAACTATAAAAATTCCTACGGGTTTTATTTTAGACAAGATTTGTGGCCTTAAGGGATTTCGTGAAGGAAATACAGGGCTTTTTGAGCATCAATCGCTTGTGCTTGTAAATTTTGGAGGTGCGAATGCTAAAGAAATTTTTGATTTTAAAGAAAAAATAAAAAAAATTGTTTACGAAATTACAGGACTTCAAATTGAAGAAGAGGTGGTGTGTGTAGAAAAAAAATAAATTAATTTCAATTAAAAATTTAAAAAATAAAAATATATTTTTTTTAAAAAATTTTTTTAAAAAAAAGTTATCCACAATATTTTGAAAAAAAATATTGTATTTAAATTCAAAGCGTTAGATAATTTACTTGTAACTTAGAAAAATATTTTCGGTCGAAAATAATTTTTTTAAGATAACTTAAAAGAAAAATTGTTTTGTTCTTTTCTTCCACTCTAAACGCAAGGAAAGGGCAAGACCAAAAAAACATGGCAGCAAAAAAGAAAGCTAAGAAAAAAGCAGCTCCTAAGAAAAAGGCAGCTAAAAAGAAACGAGTTTAATCTCTTTTCTTAAAGAAAAAGCTCTCCCTCGGGAGAGCTTTTTCTTTTGACCTTTTTTTGTTAGACTTGGGTCTATGTCAATTTTAGAATCAATTTTTGGAAGCAATTCAGAACGCTTGGTAAAGTCTTTTTCACCTATAGTATCTTCGATAAACAGTCTAGAGGAAGAATATGAAAAATTAGACGATGAGGCTATTAAACAAAAAACTTTAGATTTAAAAAAGCGGTTAGTTGAAGGGGAAACAGAAGAGGGGATTTTGCCAGAAGCTTTTGCTTTGGTTAGGGAGGCATCTAAGAGAACTTTAGGTCTACGGCATTTTGACGTGCAATTAATCGGAGGAATTGCTCTGTTTAAAGGAAACATCGCTGAAATGCGAACCGGAGAAGGAAAAACTTTGGTTGCAACTTTGCCTCTTTACCTTAGAGCGCTTCGTGGAGAAGGTGTACACCTTGTAACTGTAAACGATTATCTTTCACGAAGAGATGCTGTTTGGATGGGGCAAGTGTTCGATTTCTTAGGTTTAACTGTAGGAATCATCAATAATGATGCTTCGTATATTTATGATCCACTTCACTCATCTCCAAAAGAAGAAGAACTAGATCAGAAAAGAGACGAAACCGCTTCTTATAAAGTGGTCTATGAATTTCTACGTCCTTCTAGTCGCAAAGAAGCATATAGTGCAGATATTACTTATGGAACCAATAGTGAGTTTGGTTTTGATTATTTGAGAGATAATATTGCAAAAAACCCGGCCGACCTTCGCCAAAGGGGTCACCATTTTGCAATTATTGATGAGGTGGATTCGATTTTGATTGATGAGGCGAGAACCCCGTTAATTATTTCAGCTCCAAGTAACCGAGGGGAAAATCTTTACGAGCAGTTTTCTTCTATTGCATCTAAATTACAAAAAGAAGAGGACTATACAGTAGATGAAAAACATCGGTCCATCTCTTTAACTGACCACGGAATTGAAAAAGCTGAAAAAATTTTAGGTATTGAAAATATTTACACAGAAGGAGGGGTAAAATATGTTCATCATTTAGAAACTGCTGTCAGAGCCAAAGCGCTTTTTTCTCGTGACAAAGAATATGTTGTAAAGGACGGAGAAATCATCATTGTTGATGAATCTACAGGAAGAATGCAACCCGGAAGGCGGTGGTCTGAAGGGCTTCACCAAGCGATTGAAGCCAAAGAAGGGGTTCAAATAAAAGAAGAGACACGTACCTACGCCTCTGTTACCTATCAAAATTATTTTAGGCTTTTTAAGGGACTTTCTGGAATGACAGGAACAGCTGAAACAAGTAAGGAAGAATTTATGAAAGTTTATGGTTTAGACACGATTGTAATCCCAACAAACAAAAAAATAGAGAGAATTGATCGAAATGATCAAATTTTTAGAACAGAAATTGGTAAGTTTAAAGCAATTGCACGAAAAGTAAAAGAAGTTTACGAAAAAGGTCAGCCGGTTTTGGTCGGAACTGTTTCAATTGAAAAAAATGAGATGCTTTCACAGTTTTTAACAAAATCAGGTGTTCCTCATGAGCTTTTAAATGCAAAAAACCATGAAAAAGAAGGAGAAATAATTGCAGGTGCCGGAAAAAAGAAAGCTGTAACAATTGCGACAAACATGGCAGGACGAGGAGTTGATATTAAACTTGGAGGGTTGCCATATAGTGAAGAAAAAGCAGAAGAGATCCGCAAACTTGGAGGACTTTTTGTGCTTGGAACTGAGCGTCATGAAGCAAGAAGAATCGATAATCAACTTCGAGGAAGAAGTGGGCGACAGGGAGATCCTGGAGAAACTCAGTTTTTTGTATCATTGGAAGATGATTTGATGCGTATTTTTGCTTCTGATTTGATCAAAAATATGATGGCCCGCCTCAATGTTCCAGAAGATGAGCCTATTGAAAATAAGTTTATAACACGATCGATTGAGACAGCTCAAACAAGAATCGAAGGCTATCATTTTGACTCTAGAAAGCATGTTTTAGAGTACGATAATGTGCTAAATCACCAAAGAAAATCTATTTACGAAAAACGACGAAAAGTTTTGGTTGGAAGCAAAGAAGAGGTGGAAGAATTGTTACAATCTTTTATTTTGGGAGATGAAAATCTAGAAAAAGTTTTGGTTGAAAAAAGACAAAGTGTTGGTGAAGATCAGTTTATTTTAGCTTTACGCCACTTGATATTGGACACCATCGACATGTTTTGGATGGAGCATTTGGAGACCATGGATTACCTTCGAAGCAGTGTAAATTTGCGATCTTACGGGCAAAGAGACCCTTTGGTGGAGTACAAAAAAGATGGACTTCGTCTGTTTAAAGAAATGGAAGTTTCAATCGCAGAAAGTGTGAGAAATTCTCTTGTTCAGGTGACTCCTGCTCAAGTTTATGATGATTCCTCTCCTGAAATTGTAAAATCAATTGATGTGAGTGTTGAAAATCCTTCAAATTCTACAAATTCTCATGAAAAAATTGGAAGAAATGACCCATGTTTTTGTGGATCAGGAGAAAAATACAAAAAGTGTCACGGAAAAAATTCTTAGCTTAAATTTTTGCTAAAAAATCACCATTTTTGAAAAAATAAAATGGTGATTTTTTTATTTTAATTTTTCATTTTTTAAAAATCTTTTTTTGGCCAAAAAAACATTAAAACTGGGGATAAAACCCTTATTTTTTATTTGTTTTTCGTGATAAAATTAATCTAAGCACATGAAATTTATAAGAGGTTTTTTTAAACAGAAAAAAAGATTTAATAAAAAGTTATTTCTTGCTTTTTTGTTTATGTTTATTTTCTCTTTTTATGGTTTTGTAAATGCTGCTGGAACTCCTTCAATCATCAGTTATCAAGGTCGTCTTGCTGACTCTTCAGGAAATCTTTTGGGAGGTTCTGGAACAACCTATTATTTTAAATTTTCTATTTGGGATAATTCAACAGTTGGGTCTGGAAATCAGGTTTGGCCAACAGGTGCCCCAGGGTCTACATCGCTTACTGTTCGGTCTGGAGTTTTCAATGCAAACATCGGAGATACTGGTGCTGGATTTCCCGACACGCTAGATTACGATTTTAATACTGAGGACGATGTATATCTACAAATCGAAGTTTCTTCCGATAACGTAACTTTTCAAACACTTAGTCCAAGACAGAGAATCGGTTCAACTCCTTTTTCTCAACTCAGTGGCGCTGTCTCTGGAACAGGACAATCATCTTTTGGGTCTTTAACACCGATCAACAGCTCGGTGGTTTCTGTTGTATCTACTTCAACAAACTCAATCGCACTCTCTATTCGAGGAATTCTAGGACAAGTAGCTGATTTGCTACAAATTAAAAATTCTTCAGGAGACAATCTTTTTTCTGTAAATTCTACAGGGCTTGCAACTTTCGGCACAGCTTCTACAACAGCTCTTTCAGCTTTAAACTCTTTGTCTGTTGGTACCACAGCAACAACTACAATTCGAGGTGAATTAAACGCAACAAGTACTTTTGCTGGAGGTGTAGATATAACTCGAGGTTTGAATTTAAACTCTGGGTATATTTACGGTGCAGGGCTTACTTCATGTTCATCTGGAACAGATAAACTTTTGTACAACGCTACAACTGGAAAGTTTTCTTGTGGAACTGATGCGGGGGCTGGAAGTGGAATTAGTTCTCTAGGAGCTTTAGGACAGGGGCAAACTGGAGCTGGGCAAACCTTCGCAACCTCTTCCGACACAAACATCGGACTTACAATCACTTCAGCTGGAGACATCCATACTTTCACTTCAACTTGGGCAGGAGTACTTGCTTCAGGACGAGGGGGAACTGGAATCTCTTCAGTTACACCAAACCAACTATTAATTGGTAACTCTACAGGTACAGGTTGGGCACAAACTGCTACTTCTTCACTTGGCCTCCTTACTACAGACGTAGCTGAAGGAACAAATCTTTACTACACAACTACACGTTTCGACAACAGACTTTCAGCAACTACATCTCTTCCTAACATTACAACTCTTGCTGGACTTTCTCTTCCTGCTACACAGCTTACAGCTTTCGGAACTCCTTTCTATCAATTCTTCTCAGCTACAACCACAGATGCACTAACAGAAGGAGCAACAAACAAGTATTACTCAAACTCTTTAGTTAATGCTTACATCAATGCTTCTACTACTATTCCTAAAACTTACTCTTCAAACATCTTCACAAATGCAAACTCTTTCACTGGAGGTCTTACAATCGGAACACTAAACGGAGCTCTTCAAGCAATTAACGGAGCCGTCTCTGCAACTTCAACACTTTCTACTGTATATGGAGGTACAGGGCTTTCAACTGCTCCTTCTTATGGAAATCTTCTAGTTGGAAACACTACGGGTGGATACACTCTTTCAGCTACATCAACTCTTGGTATCGCAATCTCTGACACAACAGGAACTCTTGCTGTAAACAGAGGGGGAACAGGACTTACAAACTTCACTCAAGGTGATCTTCTTTATGCTTCAGGATCCGGCACTCTTGCAGGAACATCTACTGCTAACCTAAAAAATTCTCTATTCCTTAACAACGTAGAAAACACAGCTCTCTCTACTTGGGGAGGGAGTACAAATATTGTAACTTTGGGAACAATTACAGCGGGAACTTGGAATGGATCTGCTATTGCAGACGCATACATTACAAAAACAGGTGCATGGACAGGAACATTTGATGGACAAGAAGGAAGTTACTATTTAGATTCAAGAAATTCACTTGCTTTCGGTACTCCTTTCTATCAATTCTTCTCAGCTACAACCACAGATGCACTAACAGAAGGAGCAACAAACAAGTATTACTCAAACTCTTTAGTTAATGCTTACATCAATGCTTCTACTACTATTCCTAAAACTTACTCTTCAAACATCTTCACAAATGCAAACTCTTTCACTGGAGGTCTTACAATCGGAACACTAAACGGAGCTCTTCAAGCAATTAACGGAGCCGTCTCTGCAACTTCAACACTTTCTACTGTATATGGAGGTACAGGGCTTTCAACTGCTCCTTCTTATGGAAATCTTCTAGTTGGAAACACTACGGGTGGATACACTCTTTCAGCTACATCAACTCTTGGTATCGCAATCTCTGACACAACAGGAACTCTTGCTGTAAACAGAGGGGGAACAGGACTTACAAACTTCACTCAAGGTGATCTTCTTTATGCTTCAGGATCCGGCACTCTTGCAGGAACATCTACTGCTAACCTAAAAAATTCTCTATTCCTTAACAACGTAGAAAACACAGCTCTCTCTACTTGGGGAGGGAGTACAAATATTACAACTCTTGGAACTGTAACTGCAGGTGTTTGGAACGCAGGAGCTCTTACAACATCTGGAGTTCTTACAGCAAACGGAGTAGGGAACAATTATTTTGCTGGAAACGTAGGAATCGGAACTTCGACTCCTGGGACTGCGCTGGCTGTGACTGGGGCGGGAGTGTTTACAGATCAAGTTACCGCAACCAATTTCTACGCCACTTCAACCACCGCAACCTCAACATTCCTCGGAGGTCTTTCAACCGCTCTACTTAACGTAACCTCAGCAACCGCTTCCTCAACCTTCGCAAATGGA
>CAZIMQ010000004.1:0-19649 GCA_964540495.1 uncultured Candidatus Saccharibacteria bacterium
TGCATCTTTAAAAATAAAAGGAGAGATAGACACCTCTCCTGATGTACTTACTTTGTACTCACACGACGCAAGTCTTTTTGAAATGAGACCTAAAGTGGTTTGTTTCCCCAAAGACACTGAGGATGTAAAAGCAATCGTCAGATTCGTAAACGAAAATAAAACTAAAGATCCGACCCTTTCAATTACCGCGCGTTCTGCAGGTACTTGTATGTCTGGGGGGTCAATCGGTAGCGGAATCATTTTAGATTTCACACGGCACATGAACAAAATCATAGAGGTAAATGATAATTACGCTATTGCAGAACCTGGGTGCTTCTACAGAAACTTCGAAAAAGAAACTTTAGCGATTCACAAGATCATGCCCGCCTTTACAGCTTCAAAAGAAATCTGTGCGATTGGAGGAATGGTAGCAAATAACTCTGGGGGAGAAAAAACAATCAAATTTGGAAAAGTAGAAAACTACGTAGAACGTCTAAAAGTTGTGTTAAGTGACGGAAATGAATACGAGACAAAAGCACTTAGCGAAGCAGAATTGATGCAGAAAATAGCAGAAAATACATTTGAAGGTGAGTTGTACAGGAAACTTTGGAAACTAATTTCTGAAAATTTAGAAGAAATCAAAGGAGCAAAACCAAATGTGTCAAAAAATTCTGCTGGTTACTACCTTTGGAATGTTTGGGATGAGAAAAAAAGAGTTTTTGATATAAACAAAATAATCACAGGAAGCCAAGGAACACTTGGAATCGTGACTGAGATAAGATTTCGCCTTGTCCCTGTAGAACCTTGTTCAAACGTACTCGCGGTTTTTATGCCAGATATTAAAAACCTTTCAAATATCGTAAACGAAATCCTTCCCTTCAACCCAGACAGTTTAGAAAGTTACGATGACTACAGCATGCAACTTGCCGTAAAATTCTTTTTCGATTTCTTTAAACAACTTGGTTTTTTGGGCGCTATTAAACTTGGAATTAAATTCATACCAGAAGTCTTAATGATGCTTTCAGGTGGTGTACCAAAACTAATTTTACTTATTGAATTTTCTGGGCAATCAGACAGGCAAGTTACCGACAAACTAATTAGTGTACGAGAACAAATCAGACACTTTGGGTACAAAATGAGAATCGCTCACGATGGAGAAGAGGCAAATAAATATTGGAAAATTCGAAGAGAAAGTTTTAACATGCTACGAAAACACGTCAAAGGAAAAAAAACTGCTCCTTTTATTGATGACATAATTGTAAAACCAGAGCACCTACCGCAAATGCTTCCGAAACTCCAGAAACTTTTAAAAGAATACAAGCTCATATACACAATTGCAGGACACGCCGGAAATGGAAACTTTCACATAATCCCTCTTATGGATTTAGGATCCCCTATTTCTGCTGACACAATTTTAGACCTTTCCAAAAAAGTTTACGACCTTGTAAATGAATACCACGGCTCAATCACAGCAGAACACAACGATGGAATAATTCGAACACCGTTCCTCACACAAATGTTTGGAGAAAAAATTGTTGGGCTTTTTAAAAATACAAAAGAAATTTTTGATCCTCTAAATATTTTTAACCCCGGTAAAAAAGTTGGTGGAACTTTCGAAGACATAAGGAAATATATTAAAAAAAATAATTCCTAACATTTTTCAGTTAGGAATTTAAAAAGGTGGCGGTTCGCCATTGTCGGTGTCCAGACATTCTTGCGGTGGTCGAGTCAAAGGAAGAACAGGAATTGGCGCAGATTTTGCAACAAAACTAGCGGATTTTTTCTTCAGTGTTTTACCCGAGACTTTTCTGACGCTACGAATGGCACCGTTTCCAAGCTGTTGGAAAACCCCATACGAAAGAGCGTCAGGTTTTCGTATCACATCAATCCTGTCGAGGACATCTTTTGGAACCCCATAAAGGTTACGTTTTTTGCCATCAGAGCAGAGTTTCCCTTCATGCCAGGAAATATCTATCCCCTGATCTATGAGTCTTGCAATGATGTCGTTCGTTGCTTTGTCAGGGTCAATAAAGAACCGAAGATGTTTCTTTATACTTCTCTTTTTCATACTGCAAATAAGATACAACAAAAAACCGTGTTACGCCAGAGGCGCAACACGGTTTTTTTTTAAAATCTTAATCTACGAAAGTTAGAGCTTTTCCAGTACTTCCTCCTCGTCCTGTTCGGCCGATTCGGTGTACATAGTCGTCGTATGTTGCAGGAAGATCATAATTGATCACGTGAGTTACTCCAGCAATATCGAGCCCTCGAGCTGCCACATCTGTAGCAACCAAAACTTGAACATGGTGAGATTTAAAAAGCGAAAGAGCTTTTTGTCTTTTTCCATGGGTTTTGTTTCCATGAATAGACTCAGCTTTAATTCCCCTCTTAATCAAATCTTGTGTAAGACGCTCTACTCCGTGTTTTGTTTTTCCAAAGACTAAAACCTTGTCGAATCCAGGAGCGATCAAAAGATCATGAAGCATGTCGATTTTGTTTTTACCTTCTTTCATTCGAACCACATCTTGATCCACACTCATAGAAGTGTCTCCTGTTTTCACAGAAATCGTCACTGGATTTTTCAAAAACTTTGAAATTAGTCCTTGAATTTCCGGAGAAACTGTCGCTGAGAAGAAAAGAGTTTGTCTTTCTGGAGACATAAGGCTCATCATGTATTTGATGTCATTTACGAATCCCATGTCGAGCATTCTGTCAGCTTCGTCTAAAACTACAGTTTTAAAGTTTGTAAGCTTCAAAGCTTTTCTTTCAATCAAGTCTTTTATTCTTCCAGGAGTTCCAATCACAAAATTATTTTGGTATCGAAGAGCTTTAAGTTGTGGCACAATATTTGCTCCACCAACACAAACTACAGAATAGATTCCAAGACCTTTTGTAAAAGCCCTAAGTTCGTCTTCGATTTGAATCGCAAGCTCTCGTGTTGGGATCACTACTAAAACTTCTTCTTTTGGATTTTTTAAAACTTTATCAATCAAAGGAATTAGAAAAGCTGCTGTTTTTCCAGTACCCGTGTTTGCAAGACCTACCACATCGATTCCTTTCAAAACTTCAGGAATTGCTTGATCTTGAATTGGAGTTGGAGTCTTGTAACCTTTAGTGATTACATTTTGCTTTAATCGCTCTTCCACAGGAAAATCAGCAAAAGTGTGTTTTGGTACGTACTCCTTTACTGGTTCAGTTGAGACAACTGCTTTGTTGATAAATCTGTTACTGTCGATTCTTTGACCTCCTCCAAATCGCTTTCTTGGAGCACCACGAAAACCACCTCGACTTCCTCCTCCAGATCGTCCAGGGCGTGCACCTCTAAAACCACCACCAGATGAAGATCGGGATCCATAAGAACTTCCACCAGAACGTTGTCCTGAAGAATGACTTCCTCCCGATGTTCGTGCACCAAAAGAACTACCACCTGATCGAGGTGTAGATGGGCGACTTCCCCCACTATTTGAGCGGCTAAAACCACCACTTCTTGGAGCTCCTCCATGAGAAGAGCCTCCTCTGCTACCATTTGAATTACCTTTATACATTTTTACCTTTGAGCCTTAGCTCATAATTATTAGAAACACGCAAAATAATGATCGCGTATTTGAAACCAACTCTAAAAAAGAGACAAGTTTCTTGTTTTGATTCCGGTGTCTTGACTAAAGACAGCTTTTGGAAAAAGCTTTCCCAAAAACCTAACAAAATGAGGGACTTGCGCTTTTATGCCCTTAAGAGGTATTCGAGATTAACTTAAAAACTATTATATACTAGTTTACTCTTTTGTCAAATTAAGTGTTCTACTTTCACCCGCGCCGGTATTTCCTGTACCTAAAGAAACTTCTGGTGAATTTTGATCTGAAGATAAATCCCCTACGTACACACGACCTTCTTCCATAATTTTTAAATCATTTTCTATAGAAGCAACGTCGGCGGTTTCGAGCTTTGCGAGAGCGACAACTACCTCTGTTTCTTGAGTTTGAAGAGTTTCTAATCTTTTATTATCAAGAGCTTCTTTTCTTTTTACCGCTTGAATTCTTTCTGGTTCAAAAGCTCTTGCCCACATCTTTCTGAAAAAACCAAAAATTCCAGACCCAAAAGCTTCTTTCTCGTGAGTCTTGTTTGCAATCCGATCGTTAATTTCAGCCATCTCTACCTCAATTTTATTTAATTGTTTTTCGAGCTTTGCTTTTAATTCTTCTTTTTTTGATTCAACTTGCTCTTTCCGAAGACTTGCTTGCACTTTCTCTTTTTTTTCTGCGTCCCCGTTCTCTTGCTCTGCTTTTGATTTTTCAAAGTTAGATTCTTCCTCTCTGCTCTCAGCCTGCGACTCAACACTTTCTAAATTTTTTTCTACACCTTCTGCATTTAAATTGATTGTTTCAGCAGAACTATTTGCTGTGAAAGTTTCTGTATTTTCACCAACAGTTTCCGCAACCCCTTTCGCACCTTCACCAACACCTTTCGCGGCCTCTCCCGCCCCTTTCACAGCTTCACTTGCGCCTTCTGCAGCTGCTTTCGCGACCTTAGCCAATTCTTGTGCAGTCTCTGCTGCTTTTTCTACAGCTTTACCTCCGACTTCAAAAGCCCCTTCTATCATTTCTCCTCTCATGTTTTTATTTTATAGATTAATTATAACGAAACCAAAGAACCAAACAGATTTCTCTTTCTTAGATTAATTATACCAAATAATATGTTATAATTTAAAGCACAATGTTAAGGTTCTTCCGATTTATATTTCGTTTTTTATTGGGAGTCGCTCTCAGTTTTGTCATACTTGCCATAGCTTTAAATATTTTTACCACCCCTTCAAATGATAGAGTTTGGAACTTGGACCAACTTGTTTTACCCGAGGCTCAGTTTATAGGAGACTTAGTAACAATTCGAAACATCAGAAATTTTACATACAAATCTACCACAGAATATGAACCAAAATATTACGACAAGACTTTTGATCTAAATAAAATAAAAAAAGTTTATTACGTTGTGGAACCTTTTTCAGGATACCCTGGAGCAGCTCACACTTTTCTCTCTTTTGAATTTGAAGGAAATCAATTTATCTCCATCTCTGTTGAAGTAAGAAAAGAAGTCGGAGAAACTTACAACGCTACACAAGGTCTTTTTAACCAATACGAACTAATGTATGTGATTGCAGATGAACGAGATGTAATCGGACTACGTGCCAACCACAGAAAAGACGAGGTTTTTGTCTACCCAATGAAAGCTGAAAAAGAGAAAGTAAAAGCGCTTTTCGTAGACATGTTAAATCGTACAAACAAACTTGCTACCAAACCTGAGTTTTACAACACGCTCTTAAACACCTGCACTACAAATATCGTTGATCATGTAAACAAAATATCTGAAAAAAGAATTCCATTTTCTTTAGAAATTCTTTTTCCAAAAAACTCCGATAAAAAAGCTTACGACTTGGGACTAATTGACACAGACCTTTCCTTTGAAGAAGCGAGAAAGAAATTTAAAATAAACGAGCGCGCAGAAAAATACAAAAACAACCTAGATTTTTCTGTAAGAATTCGAAACTAAACAAAAAACATATCTTGATTGTATTCTCCTTTTCCTATGTACGTTGCCTCACCTGAAAGAATTTTTTCATAAGGAGCGCACGCAAAACATCCACCCTTTGGACACTTAAATTCACCTTTAGCTCGAGCTGTTGCAACTTTTTTTGCAGTTTCTAAAACTTTTTTATGGGCTTCATTTAAATCTGGAAGCGTAACCGCTTCTGGAATGTCGTTACGATCTAAATACCAGTAGCTCGCACCACTGACTTTTCTCTTTTGTAATTTATTTAACAAAAGTGCGTAAATAGGCAACTGAAGAGAACCTTCTTTTTCGTCGTGTCTCCCTGTCTTGAAATCAAGTACGTGCACACTGTCGTCTTCTGGCACATATTGAAGCCAATCGATTTTTCCGCACAAAATTATATTGTCTTCTTCTGAAAGATAAAAATTTGGAGGCATGCCGTTTTCACTTTCTTTTAGTTTTACAGTTTTTTCTTTAAGGGGTCCTGGATTATTTACAACTCTTTCAATCATCGCTTTCCCCCTCGCTTTGACTTCTTCTTCGTCTTCTTTTGTTTTAAATCCACCCTTTACACCTTCCACCTTCTTCCACTCTTCTTCGAAAGTTTCTAGAAGATCCCGATTAAACCTCTCTTCAGCTTTAAAATTTGCGAGCCCTTCCACTACATTGTGGACTGCTTGTCCTAAAGCAAGAGCTGGGTTTACAAGATTTATCTTTCTTTTTGTTTTCGGATCTTTGTAGACGTTGTGTAAAAAATAGAGACGCGGACAATTCAAAAAATCCCCCATTGAAGAGTGTGAGACCCAAACTGCGCTGTATTTGTCTACTGCCATATAAATATTATAACCTTTTTTAATCCGTCACTACAAAAAGCCGAGCCAAGCGAATCTCAGCGTAAGAAAAACTATTTCCAAGAAGAATTTTCACAGGGGAAAGCCTAAGGTCTTTGTGTTTTTTAAATGTTTTCAAAAAAGCCTCTTCTATTTTTTTAAAACGAGCTTCAGTAAAACGAGCTTTTTTTATGTATTCTAAATCTAAACTTTCACCTTCTTTTATAAGGTCTTCTATGTGATCAATGATTGTTTCTTCTTTCAAATCACGAGCTTTAGCAATTTTTTCAAGTGGTAATTTTTCAAGAATTAAAAGTTTTGTTTTTTGCGAAGTCGATAAATCTTTTCCCAGAGTTTCCATCTTTGAAGCGTTTCGGTCTACAAATTCTTTTTGCCTTTTTTCAATTTCTTTTCTTCCAAGATCTTCTAGATACACCAAACACTCTTTTGATCTCTCTTTTAAATCTTGATCAATTTCCAAAACTTCAGGATGAATCATTAAAGCTCTGTTGTTGAAACCCGTAAGCTTTATACCTCCAAGGCTACGTACTCGAGAAAGTGCCACGTACCCCATCCCAGGCGCAAAAGACTTCGACAAATCGATTTCAGCTGCATCTAGAGACATTCCCTGGCTTTTATGTACCGTGATCGCCCATGCAAGCCGGAGGGGAACTTGCTTAATTTCAGCTTTAATTTTTCCATCTTCTTCTATAATCCAAGATTCAGGGAGTGCGGTAATTAATTTTTCACCAGCAATTTTTATAATCGGAAATCCCCCCTCATCAAAAGATTCCACAATTCCCAAAGTTCCATTTACATAATTTTTTTCAAAATTATTTTTTACAAACATTACTTTTGCACCAATTTTTAAAATTAGATTTTGTGGAGCAAGACAACTTTTTATAAGAGTTTCTACAATTCCCGCTTTACCTTTTGTAAGCATTGTAAAAGTACGAGCATCACCACCAATACTTAGAAGGTGATTATCATTTATAGAATCCACATCTACGTTATGTGTTGAAAGTTTTGTAGGATTTGAAAAAGACACAGGCTCTTTCATATAACGCTCTTTTAAAAGTTCAAGAGTGTCTTCGGTAACGTTGTTTTGCCGTATGTCATTTAGAAGCCCTAAAAACGAATCGTCACTTTGTCTGTGTTGTTCTTCCAAGTAGCAAATTTTCAAATCCATTTCTCCCCAAACTTTTGACCTATATGCAAAATAAGCTTCTGGTTCGTTTGGACGAGACACTGGTGGAAGCTGAAAAAAATCGCCACACAAAACAACTTGAATTCCTCCAAAAGGAAGCAGACTTCTTTTGAAAACTTTTCCAAGCGTATTTAAAAGATCAAAACGAAAATGATGAAGCATTGAAATCTCATCAATGATCAAAACTTTCACTTGCTCATAGCGTTTAAAAAGGTAAGGTTTTGATTCAAGATTTTCAAGATCAGCGTCGGTTAGGTTGTCCCTTATACCAAGTCCACTCCAAGAATGGATCGTAACCCCTCCCAAGTGAGTAGCAGCGATTCCCGTGGAAGCAGTAATTGCAGTCGGGATGTTGTTTTCTTTTAGATACTCAATAAAAGCTTTAAGGGTGTGAGTCTTACCACTTCCAGCAGGCCCAGTCAAAAAGACATTGTGCCCCATTTTTAAAATCTCTAAAGCTTCGTTTTGAGTCATGGGAGCATTATACCTTGCGGAGAGTTTCTTTTACACTTTTATTTTGACCAAAAAAAAGAGTGTATGAAATCTCCGTTTTGCTCTATTGTATACTTGTAGGCTTTTTTAAAATCAAACCCAAAAAAAGCAAGGTATATAAAAACAACAAAAATCAAAAGTAACGGTAGTTTTGATCCTCCTTTGTCGACTTTGTGTCTCATAAAAAAATGATAATTAACTTAATAAATCTAGAGTAATTTAGAGTCTCTAAATTATACCTTTAAAAAACATATTTAAATAGAGGTACTTTTACTATCCACATCCACGTGATCATTCCAATCTATAAGTTGCCATCTCTGACCTTTTCTCGGTGCAAACAATCCGTTTGTATACTGACAAACCGTAATTCCCGCGTTACTTGATGGATTAAGGAAACTTAAACGATTATATTCTTTTGCATTTAATTTATCCCCGATTTCAATATAATCAATCAACATCTTTAGAAAAATCCCATGTGTCACTACAACAATTCTTTTTTCCTTTCTAGTTTCAAGCCAAGCTAAACATTTTTTAGCGCGAGCTAAAAGATCTGCAAAATTTTCCTCGTCAGAATATCTAAAATCATCATCATGATAACTATGATCAATGATATCGACAATCTTTTTCACATCTGGTTCGTCTACAGATCTACCAATAATTTCTGAAGGATTTCGTCTTTCAGCAAGCAAATCATTGTACTCGATTGGTTTTTCAACTTTTATATGCTCGTTGATGATCCCCGCAGTCTCTCTAGTACGGTCATAAGGACTACACAAAATCACATCCATCTTCCCAAAAAGTTTTATTTCATTTTCTAAACGCTCTCCACTAACATGGGCTTGTTCCACACCTTTGTCACTAAGCTGACCATGAGAATCTTGTCTGATCCCCTTTTTGTTCAAAATACTTTGACCATGTCTTACAAAATAAAATAAATGTTTTTTCATAAATCTTAATAAACTACCACACCTTTGTTTTCAAGTAAGCCCCAATCTTTTAAAAATTTTTCTTTTGTCATTTCCATCCTTCCATATACAGGATCAAGTAAAATTATGTGTGTAGGATCAGAACTTTCACCTCTGAAACCAATCGCAACCCTAGCGTGTTCCCCAGCTACAGCTTTAATTTTTTTACCTTCATAATCAGTCCAAGAAATATCTTTACCGTCTGTAAGTGACCCCCACACCACCACTGGATTAGAGCGACCAATCTCAGAAATTAAATTATCTAAAGTTGCTGGAGACAACACAGAAGCTTCTCGATGCTTTAATGCTAAATCCAAGATCGGTTTTTCATAAACACCATAACCTGTGGCAGGCATTTTACCATTTACGATTCCAACAAAACCAAGATTCGGATCACCCCAGACCACCTCTCCTGTAGTTGGATTTTTTATTGGAGGATTTTTGGTGGCAAAAACTAAATCTTCTATTAGCTCATCTTCTTCTACATAAACCCATTTATAAGCTAAAGCCATTCTCAAAGAGGCAATTTCACAAGAAAGAGAATATTTTTGTTTGAAAAAAGGCACAGTAAGGACAGACTCGTCTTTAGACGCTCCGTCCGAACTCACAACAGAATGCAGAAGACCCAAGGAACTTTGCCCCATTCTTTCTATTACAAATCTAATATATTTAGTTTCTCGAAGTAATCTAAGTTTCCAAGAATCTGGAGAAAACACCGCAAACAAAACAACAAAAATAACCGCTATGAAAATGTATTTTGTTGTTTTTTTCATTTTTTATTTTAAATTCTTTTCTAAGAAACTTACTGTTTTTTCCCAAGCATCTTTTGTTTCGTTTGGTGCATAGTTCATTCCAGACGGATTTGCAAAAGCGTGCCCTACGCCAGAGTAAATATGGATCTCATTTGTAATTCCTAAAGTGTTTAAAGAAGTTTCAAAAGCTTTTACAGTCTCAACAGGGATTGCCTGGTCTTTGTCTCCAAAAATTCCAAGAACAGGCCACTTTATAGGTGCTAACTTTTCTGTAGTAGTTGCCATGTTTCCTCCGTAGTAAACAACTGTCGCATCTAGAGGGGTTCCTGAAATAGAGAGTTCAACAGACTGCCTTCCACCAAAGCACCACCCGAGTGACGCAACTTTCAAAGCTCCTTGTCCTTTCAAATAAGCAACTGCTGCTTTTAGATTTTCTACGCCTACTTGTTGATTAAATTCTTTCGTAAGAGCTCGAGCTTCATCTTGAGTTTCTACAGTCTTCCCAAATAGATCCACAGCCAAAACCATGTAACCTTCTTTCGCAAGCTCTTCTGCCATGAGCTTTGTCTCAGGTCTAAGCCCCCTGTTTTCGTGAATCATTACAACCGCTGGGTAAGAACCCTCTGCAATTGGGCGCACAAAATACCCACGGGCCCCTTCAAAATATTTTACATCTGACAAAACTTCGATTGGAGTATCTTTTTCACTTAAAAGCAACTCTACGTTTTTGATATCTGAAGTTTTTGAAGTATTTTTAGTTTGCCAAAAATACACACCACTGACTATTAAAATTAAAACTATAATTACATAAAATGCCTTATTCATTCCTAAATTATACTAAAATATTTAGCCAACTGAAAGCTAAATTTCAAGTATAAAACTCGGGACAATTTCTGCACTTTTATACCTTTCTTTAATTTTTTTAGGTAATTTATTAAAACCTTTCACCACTCCTCGGCACATTTTACTTCCACAATTACAATCCATCTCCCAGACATCGTCTCTTGCAATAATCGTAGAATAATCAAACAAAACTTCCTCATCTTTTAAAATTGGTGAAATTGAAACTATAAAAAGTTTTTTATTCTTTTTCACAACCTTAGCGTTTGGTTCACAACTATGATTTATAAAATTTCCAACTGTTTTTCCAGGGCTAATATACAAGTCTTCATCAAATCTAAAAGTATTGTTTCTTGTTTCTTCGTCTATATCTTCATCTATATCACAAGTTAAAAACCTGCCCTTAATTTCAAGGATTTTCTGGTTCGCTAAAATTTTCTTTTTTGCGAAAACACCTTTGCCATTTCTGGCATCTTTTACATAAACTTTTTTTTCTTCCATTACAACCGCCATATAATTTAATTACAACTTACCTTTATATTTTTCTAAAAAATTTGGAAATTGTGAGTGCAAAGGGTTTGGTAAAGCACTTATCGGAAACCAAGAAACTTCGTCAAACTTGTGAGGCTCACCATTAGAAGCTTTTTCTTTATCTACAAGCACTTTAAAATCGAGTGCGATCCAATGAGTCTTCTGACCATCAGGCTCTCGATGTACATCTCGAAATCCTAAAAATTCAAAATCTAAAACATCTGTGCAGTACTCTTCTTTTATCTCTTTTCTTAAAGTCTCCTCTACCGTGTCCCCAAATTCTAAACCCCCTCCTCCACAGTCCCAAACACCTTTTTCATCACGACAATTTACCCCTCTTTTGTTTAACAAAATATTACCCTTACCATCATGGCAAATGTAAATAACAGAAACCCCAGTAAAACCTTGTCCTTTTTTCATAGAAAGGATTATAGCATTTTAAAAATAAAAACTGAGTTGTATTTAAACAATCACTACTTAAGAAAAATAGTAGCCAAGACACCAAGTGTCACCAATATACCTCCTGTGATATTTCCAAAAGTTGGTTTTTCTCCAAGAAAGATAAACGCAAGAACAATCGTCAGAAGAATACTGAGTTTGTCGATTGGTGCCACGCGAGAAACTTCACCAAGTTGCAACGCTTTATAATAAAACAACCAAGACAACCCTGTCGCAATCGCAGAAAGCACAATAAACAAATAAGTGTGTTTTGAAATTTTAAAAAGATCAGAAGCGTTTCCCTGCACAAGGACAATTCCCCACGCAAAGAAAACAATAATCACAGTTCGGATAGCAACAGCTAAATTACTGTCTATGTTTTTTACACCAATTTTTCCAAAAATTGCCACAAGAGAAGCAAAGAAGGCCGAAAGAATAGCGTAAGTAATCCAGTTGAACATAATATATAAATTCTATCATAAAAAATACTCCAACAGGTCGAAACCTTTGGAGTCGTAACGTAAAGAGCGATTAGCGCACAGCGAGGGTGTCAGTCTTGTATACCAAACCCTTGGGATTGATCACGACCGATTTTGCACCCTCTTCGATACTTCCAGCGAGCCAAGCGTTAAAATGACACTCTTCTGCAATCCGAAGCGTCATTTCAACATTTCCTGGTGGAACATAGAGTGCGTAACCCGCGCCCATGTTGAAGTTGCCATACATTTCCTCATCAGTGACATTTCCATGTTGTTGGATAAAGTCAAAAACAGGAGACTGGTGTGGTGGCATTGTATCAATCACATACCGAAACGGCTGAGGTGCTCGCATGAGCTTGCGCCAACCATGACCAGTGACATTGACCACATAGCGCAGATCAACCCTACGATCAAGCAACCTCTCGACTAGTGGCGAATAAATGATCGTTGGAGCAAGAAGTGCTTTCGCATAAGATTTTCCTCCACAATCCGTCTGGTAAGCCTCAAAGAGAGCTTCTTTCGACGGAGACATTTGTGGACGAAAACGCCTAAGGTTTCGTCTCCACCGAGACTCTTTGGTCCAAGCAATCTGTTCGGCAATTTTCCGCGCCATGGTCAAACCATTGGCGTGAATCCCAGAACTTGCGACCATAATGATTTGGTCACCTGCCCTGATATTTGCTGGATTGATGAGCCGAGTGTGGTCGGTCATGATCCCGACCGTAGCACCAGCAAGATCGACCGTCTTTGGATTGATGATGTCTTGGAGCGTTGGAGTTTCTCCTCCGCCCCAGACACAACCAGCCCACTGACAGGCGTCAACAGTCCCGCGAACCAAATCCTCAGATCGCCTGCGATCCTTAAACCACCGAGAATCTCCCGCGGCGACATACTGACCGTAGATCAATGGGGAGAAACCCAGAGTTGAAAGGTCGTTCACTGCCATTGCCACGTTGCACCAGGCAAGGTACTGATAATACGTCTCAGGATCTGCTCCGGGATAAGGAGACCGCGAGGTGTCGGCAACCAAAGATTTGGTACCGAGCCCCTCAACCACCATTCCCAAGTAGCCAAACGAGGTTCTAACAACAAACACGCTTTCACCTCGAGTCCAAGGAATAACCTTGGCACCCAAACGCTCAATGAGATCATCAGTCTGCCGAGCTCCTTCTTGAGCAGCTTGCTTAAACGGATCCATGGACCCGTAGTCAACACCGGTGCCGGCATATGTCATAGGTTTTTTATTCATAATTGTGTCTAATGTTCAGGAATGAGGCACTCTAAAGCTGTGCTTTTAGCTTGTTGATTTTACCAACACTAAAGGAACACTAGCAAAAAACAGTATTAAAATAAAGGGATTTAAAACCTGCCTTACATACTAGGAACAAGAGGCTCTTTTTCGTCTCCTGGAGCGACTTCAAATTTTACAGTTTTAATTTCTGGAAATTGAAGGAGTGTCTTTTCAACTAAAGGTTTTATTTTTCCAAAACTTACAGAGACTCCTGCCCAACCATTTAGTTGCATACCGAGTACCACGTAAGCTGTACCGTCGACAATTTTAAAATATTCAACTTTTGAAGCCATCTCACCTCCTTGAGTTTTAATATATGAAGCCGATGCACTAGCACTTGCTTTAACAACGTCAGTTGTTGGATCGACAGGTACCTCAAGTTTTACAAAGGGTATTGATTCAAGAGGATTTAAGCCGCCGTCAAAAATAAATTTATTCATCGCAGTATCGTAAGCTTCCAAATATTCTGGTACCAAAATTGTCACACTTTTGACTTCCACAGGTTTTTCTGGAATCATCACAACTTCTTTTTTAGAAATAAAAACAAAACCTAGACTAATCGCAACAATTACTAGCACAACACCAAAGACGGTTTTTTTATTTATCATCTTTAAATTGTAGCACCTATTCCCAATGAGCTTTGAAGTTTTCAATTTCAGAAACTAGATCTTCGGCTTTTTGACCTCGAAAAGAAATCGCTCGGTCGTCTATATATACATGGGCCAAAGGCTTGCCAGGATTGTCTCCCTGTTTGTTTGGATTGTGGTTTATGTAGTCATATGGAATTTGGTAACCTTCCAAGTAACTTCGTAAAAAATCATCTCCACGAGACGAATGAATAAGAATATTAAAACCTTTTTCTTGAAGTAGTTTTATAGCTTTCACAGTTTCAGTAATTGGTTCTTCTCTGTGTTCCCTACTTACAAAGCCATTGTAATTTGCGATCACTCCATCAAAATCAAATGCAATTGTTTTTTTCTTTTTTTCTTCGGTCATTGTTTATAAAGTTATTATACTATTTTGGAGCCTTCAGAACAAAACTAGATTTTTCTTAAAAAAAACGCTATCTTTAGCATATTGCCGATTCGTCTAATGGTAGGACATCGCCCTCTGGAGGCGAGTATTGGGGTTCGAGTCCCTGATCGGCAGCAAATCATTTTAAAATCAAAAAGCTTCTGATATAGTTCCTTTAGAACTATGAGACTTTCAACCTTGCCTATTTGTGCGATACTCGCAAGCACCTACGCTTTACCCATCTCAAGAAAGGACGATGAAGAAGTACCTCCTGGAGAAGAAAGACGCGGTAACAAAGAGCTAGCCCCTCCTCCAAAGCCTGAAGAGGTAATCATCAAGTTATGTAAAGAAAGCACTTTCTCTGGTGAGACATCGTGGACAAAAAGAGACAGAGGTACCGAAGCTTTCTATAAGAAGCTTTACCTCCCAAATGGCCGACTCAAGACAAGACCAAAACGCAGATAATCCTGCGTTTTATTTTTTTACAAAAAAATAGACCTGAGAAACTCAAGTCCTGAAAATACGCTGTTTTGCTTTCCGTAAAGCTCCCAAAAAAATGAACGGGATCACCACGAGCGAACATGTCAAAAGCAAAAACCAGAAGTCAAATTCCTCACCAAGGTATCCAAAAGCCACGAATACCACGGCTCCAACCCAAAGTAATACAGAGAGTAGGAACGAAAAGAGAAGAAGAATAAACTTGGTCGTCTCCCAAAGAGGATTCTTGTTGGAGCGAGAACGGGATCGAAGGTACGTTGTCATATAAAATCAAAACTACTCCTAAACAAAGATTTGTCAATAGAACAATTGACTAACTTAGCTTTCGGCGTAATATAAAAATATGAGCACGTTCTTTCGACCAATCCCTCGTTTTGATCCAATACTTGGAGTCACAACACTCACCCTTCTTATCCTCCTTGGACAAACACGTCCGGAAGCTCGGGAAGAGCGCCAGGCGTTCTACCATTTCAAGCGTCCTCGACGCAAAAATGGCACAAAGCATTGTCGAAACAAGACATTTGCTCCCCTGAAACCAAAGGCATAACAATGCCTTTTATTTTTTTGCCCTAAGTGTTGCTTTCACAAACTCAGAAAAAAGAGGGTGCGGAGATAAGGGGCGCGCTAAAAATTCTGGGTGGTACTGAGTCCCCAAGAAAAATGGATGCTTGTCTTTTGGAAGCTCTGCAATTTCCATAAGTGTGCCATCTGGCGAAGTACCAGAAAAAACCAGACCTTTGTCTTCAATTTGTTTTATGTATTCAGGGTTTACTTCGTATCGGTGTCGGTGACGTTCTGTGATTTCTGAAGTTCCATATGCACCTTCTGCAATCGTGCCTTTTTTAAGTTTTGCCTTATATGATCCAAGTCTCATACTTCCTCCATAATTCCCTTCCGCAAGTTTTTTCTTTTGATCTGGCATGATGTCGATCACAACATCTTTTGCTTTTGAATTTATTTCCGCTGTATTTGCATCTTTCAACCCTAAAACATTTCTCGCATATTCGATAACCATGAGTTGCATACCGTAGCAAAGTCCAAAGTAAGGAATTTTATTTTCACGAGCAAACTTAATAGTTTGAATAATTCCTTCAATCCCCGTCTGTCCAAAACCTCCTGGAACAATCACTCCATCAAAGTCTTTTAGAGAAGAGATTTTCTTTGGATCTTTTTCAAAATCTTTTGAATCAATCCAAGTCAAATTTACTTTTGCACCGTTTGCGATTGCAGAAATTTTTACAGCTTCGATTACAGAAATATATGCGTCACTTAAAACCCCATCTCCTGAATCAAAGTATTTTCCAACCACAGCAACAGAAACTTCTTTTTTTGGTTTCTTTGCTTTTTCTACAAAATCTTGCCAATCTTTTATATCAGTCTTTTTTGATTTTAAACTAAGGAGTTTTAAAATCGTGTTACTCAAACCATCTTTTTCAAAGTTTAGTGGTACTTCATATATAGATTCTACGTTTGGAGCAGAGATCACTTGTTCTTTTAAAATCGAGCAAGAGTTTGCGATTTTTTCTTTTCTCTTGTCGTCGATCGAAAGACGACTTCGTGCGATCACGATGTCGGTAGTTACTCCATAAGAATTAAGTTGTCGAATTGCGTTTTGAGTAGGTTTACTTTTCATCTCTCCAAGAGTTGAAGGCATTGGCATGTAAGAAACCATGATAAAAATCACATCTCGTGGATTACGGATTTTGAGTACACGGGCGGCTTCGATGAACATAATGTTTTGATAGTCTCCAACGGTTCCTCCGATTTCCACTACAGAAATATCAGACTTCACATTTTCACCAGCTTTTTTTAATCGTGAAATTATCTCGTCACGAATGTCTGGAATCGCTTCAACGCATTTTCCTCCGTAGCCGAGAGCTCGTTCTTTATCGAGAACAGTTTTGTAGACCATACCACTAGTCATGTACCCTGTTGTGTCCACATCTCTCCCTATAAACCTCTCGTAATTTCCCATGTCTTGATCAGTCTCAAGCCCAGAATCAAGTACAAACACTTCCCCGTGCTCTGTAGGGTTCATTGTACCCGCGTCGACATTCAAGTAAGGGTCTACTTTTACCATGTTTACCTTGTAGCCCTTGGACTCTAAAAGCATACCGATCGAGGCACTAGCAACACCCTTTCCTACTCCAGACATTACTCCTCCAATAACGAATATGTATTTGTGTGACTTTTTTGATGCCATATATTGAAAAAGACCCGAAAGGCTTTACCCTTGGGTCTTTGAAATTATAAACAGTTTTATTGGTAATTTTCTTTTCCGAATCATTTGCTTCAATAGACTAGATTTTAAGATATTTTTTAACAGCAAGATAGCTTGACACACTTCCAATAGCAAGGCCGAAAATTAACAGGGTTCCTACTGTACTAAACAAGTTTGATAGGAAATACTCAAACACATTGATCCCTGTACCTAAGTTTTTTGTAAAAGGACCAGCCCAATACAATGCAGGCACCAAGACCGCCACAGCAAGAATTGTAGAGAAAAAGCCGTACATAAGTCCAGTAAACACAAATGGCCCCCTAATATACCTAGAACTAGCTCCTACAAGCCTCATAACAGAGATCTCTTCGCGAGCCATATAAATAGTCAGACGGATTGTGTTGAAAGTGATTAGCACAGAAATAGCTATGGCAAAGATTGCAAACCCAGTTCCAAGCTTCTTGCTTGCTTCAATGATTCTAGAAAGAGAATCGATTGCTGTTTTGTTTTTATTGTAATTTACATTGTCGATTATACTTGCATTACTTTCAGCTCTGATCCCTTCAATGAAACTCGCGATCCCTTCATATTGAGAAGGATTTTTTGCTTGAATATTTAACACGGCACCGAGTGGGTTTTCTCCAATCTCATCGAGAGATTGTAAAATCAATTCATCACCTTCGTGACGAGCTCTAAATCTTTCCAATTCTTGTTCACGAGAAGAATACTCGATTGAAGAAACTTCAGGCAAACTTTCAATTCTTCTTTTCAAAACCAAAATCTCATCTTCAGTCGCTGAGGTAGTAAAGTAGACGTTTACATCTACTTTTCTTTGAAGCTCTGTGAGTGTGGATGAAAAAAGAGAGCGACTCAAGATCAAAGTTGCTACCACCAAAAGTGCAATAGTTGTAATCAAAATCGAAGCCAAAGAAACAGAACCATTTCTCCAGAAATTTACAAATCCTAATTTTGAAACTCTTTTTATATTTATCCAGAACATTCTGTTAACTTAAAAACTTATAATTTTTAACTAATTTAGTCTTGCATTGAAAAACGTCCGTCCTTGTCGTCTTGTACTATCTTTCCGTTTTCCATTGTGATCACACGTCTTTGAAGTGAATCTATGATTCCTTTGTTGTGAGTTGTAAGAATTACAGTAGTTCCTAAATCATTTATCTTTTTTAAAATCTGTACGATGTCATAAGTAGAAGCAGGATCTAAGTTCCCTGTAGGCTCATCGGCAATGATGATGTCTGGCTGATTTACAATAGCTCGTGCAATCGCAACCCTTTGTTTTTCTCCTCCAGAAAGCTCTCCCGGGAAACTTGAAATTTTCTTTGAAAGATCCACAAGCTCGAGTACGTGAGGCACGTCACTGATGATTTCTTCGTCACTTCTTCCACAGGCCTGCATAGCAAAAGCAATATTTTCAAAAACTGTCAGATGTGGGAGTAGACGAAAATCTTGGAAAATTGTTCCGACACGCCTTCGATAGTTGTTGATGTCGTCTTTTTTTAAATCATGAATTTTTACAGACTCAAAAAATACAGCTCCTTTAGTAGGTCTCTCTTCTCCTAAAATCATTTTTAAAAGGGTTGTTTTTCCAGCTCCAGAGTGCCCGACGACAGAAACAAACTCTTTTGGGTGCACAGAAAGGGTCACATCACACAAGGCAATAGATTCATTTGGATATTTTTTTGTAACCTTATCAAAATAGATCATAAATTGTTGTAACAAAATTGCCAAAATCAAAACAGCAAAACTTACTACGCTTCCAAGTATACCAAAAAAACCGCAAAAGAAAAAACACCTTAGAGGTGTTTTTCCGCTTCAATAAATTCATCTAAATCCCCTTCTTCTAGTACTTTTTCCACATTACTAGTCTCAACATTCGTCCTGTGATCTTTCACCATTTTGTAAGGATGTAGTACATAAGAACGAATCTGGCTTCCCCATTCGTTTTCTGTGGTTTTAGAAATCTGTAGACCTTGTTCACGTGCCCGAGTTTCTTCTTCTTGTCTCTTAAAAAGTTTTGCTTTAAGCATTTCGAGCGCTTTTTCTTTGTTTTGCGCTTGACTGCGTTCACTTGAAACATGCACAGAAAGTTTAGTTGGAACATGAATCGCTCTAACAGCTGTTTCTCTTTTGTTCACATTTTGTCCTCCCGGACCTCCCGCTTTCGCAAATTCAATTTTTATTTCAGTTTCAGGAACACTTACTTTCATGGAAGTGTTGAAACGAGGCACAACCTCAACCATCGCAAAAGATGTCTGGCGCAAAGATTTAGAATTGAAAGGAGACTGTCGCACGAGCCTATGAACACCACTTTCATTTTTTAATAATCCATAAACATTTCTTCCTACAATTTCAAAAGTAAGATTTCTAAAACCTTTTTGGTCATTTTGATTTTCATCAACCAAAAACAAAGAAAAATTCTTTTCTTTTGCATAAGCGCTATACATCTTAAAAAGCATTCCAACAAAATCCTCAGCGTCGTCTCCACCTGCGCCTGCAAAAATAGTCACAACTGCGTCCCCTGCGTCGTGTGGACTTCCACCTTCCAGAGTGTTT
>CAZIMQ010000005.1:0-2164 GCA_964540495.1 uncultured Candidatus Saccharibacteria bacterium
GCTGGTCGCATGACACCTTTCTTAATTGTTTTCTTGGTGTCCTTAAGAATATTTAGAGAAAGAATTCTTTTTCTAAAGTTTCGCTTATCCATTCCCTCTCCCAAAACTGCTTCATATACTTTTTGAAGGTCTGAGAAAGTAAATTCTTTTGGCATAAAATGTCGAGCAATGTCAGTATAAATTACTTTAGACCTGAGACGTTCAGTTGCTACTTTGATCATTTCATCATGATCGTAGGCAAGTTTAGGAAGGTGTGACACGGGTTTCCAGCTAGTTTCTGTATTAGCACTAGAAAGATCTTGAATCAAACCTGAATTAGTTAAAGCAATGTAAGCAACTGAAACTACTCGCCCTCTAGGATCTCGGTTCACTGAACTAAAAGTACAAAGTTGTTCCCAATATATATTGACTATACCCGCCTTATCTTTAAGAAGTCTTTTTACTGATTCTTCTGCTGTTTCCGACACTTCAATAAGGCCTCCAACATGTGCCCACTTTCCCTTAAAAGCGTTACCGTCCGATTGCACTTTTCCAAGTAGTATCTCAAGCTGATCATTAAACACTCGAAAACAAACAATATCTACCGCAAGAGCAGCGAAACGAATTTTTTCTGGAATAGGATTTTTAGACATGTTTAAATCATACACTAATATAAATTTTACATAAAGTTTGAACCTTTTCGGATACCATCTTTCTCCCGGAAATAGCGGAGGGTGCGAGATTCGAACTCGCGATGCCCTTTCGGACATACCACGTTTCCAACGTGGCGTAATAAACCGCTATACGAACCCTCCGCTATTTCCGGGACTGCGATTTGTACTCAATCGCTATGCTCTTGAACAAATCGGGAGCAATTGGCTGCACCAGAACGCTATGCGAACCCTCCGAACGCACATTAACTTATAACACAAAATAATAAATTCAAAAATTAACAAGCAATAGAGTTTATAATTTCTAAAAATTTCTTTTCTTTTTCTGGGGTTATAGAGTTAAAAAACTCTGTCATGTTGTTATCAAATACTACATCTTTTAAATAATGTTCCCTGGCATAATCTAGGTGAGCTTTTGTAAAAGTATCATTACCCACCATACCAAAATAATTTTTAATCTGAGTCATTCTGGCCACAAGTTCATATACCACTAGAGAATCTTTGTATTCGGTTTTTTTAAAAATACCAACATCAAAACCACTTAAAATTTCTCTTATTTCTCTTTCGTTATAAGAATTTAAAACTCCATGAGCTTTTTCATGCGCTTCAGCTCTTTCTTTATCTTTTACTGAAAGAGGTGTTCCGTCTTTATACGTAGCATCATAAAAAATCGTTCCAGAACTTCCATATCGTCCAAATCCAACATTGTGGGGTTTTTGCCCTGCCGTCTCATAAGAAAAAGAGACATCAGTTTTTTTGAAAACATTTGAAACCAAAAGAGGAAAATTAAATTTCAGATCCTCCATAACTCTTTCACCACCCCTATATCCTCTAAAAAATTGAGCACGGTATGCAAACCACTTTTCAATAAGATCTTGATTTTTCATCCGTTGCATAAACACAAGCGTCCAATTCTCCTGACAATTAGCAGTCTCCTCTGCTTGCTCTAAATCAAACCCATATTCATCTAAGACAGATTTTTCGGTTTCCATATTTATTTCCCAAGTAACGCTTGTATTCTTTCCTGCACTGGTGGATGAGTCATGAACATCTTTGCGAGAAAAGAAACTTTTTGCTCTTTGTCAGGGATTCCATCACCGTCTTGGTCTCCACCAAGAGGAGTCGCAATAAACATGTGAGCTGTCGCTTTGTTTGCTCTTTGCATCGGTGCATGATGGTCAGAAATTTTATGAAGCGCAGAAGCAAGACCTTCTGGATAGCGAGTGAGAAGGGCTCCAGTTGCATCAGCTAGAAATTCTCTCTTTCTAGAAATTGCGAGTTGAATAATCGTTGCAATCAGTGGAGAAAAAATCATAAAGAGAAGCCCTAAGATCAAAAATGCAGGGTGTTTGTTGTCGTTATTTTTTCCACCAAACATCGAGACCCTCATCATGTAATCTGCAACCATTGCAATCGAGCCTACTAAAACCGCAACCATGGACTGAAGCAAGATATCTTTATTTCCAATATGAGCTAACTCGTGAGCAACAACACCTTCAAGTTCTACTCTGTCG
>CAZIMQ010000005.1:2174-18949 GCA_964540495.1 uncultured Candidatus Saccharibacteria bacterium
GTCGAGTTTGGCCAAAATACCTGTAGTAAAAGCCACCGCTGCATGATCCTTATTTCGTCCTGTAGCAAAAGCGTTTAATGACGCATCTTCCATGACATAAACCTTTGGCTTTGGAAGCCCTGCAGTAATTGCAAGATTTTCTACAAGTCTATGAAGGTCGAGGTATTCTTTCGGATCAGCTTCTTTAGCACCATTTACAGAAAGCGCAATTTTATCAGAAAACCAATAACTCCCAATGTTTGCGATGATGGAAAAAATAATTGCTCCATAGAGAATAGAAACATCTCCAAAATACTTACTTGCAATAAACCCAACCAACACAAAAAAAGACAAGAAAACCCCCATCAAAAGATAGGTTTTAAAAGTATTTTCTCGTTGGTGTGTGTATAGAGTCATGGTTTTTAAAGTATTTAGTATATGGTATATGGTATATGGTATATGGTATTAAGTATAAATTCTTAATTCTTTAATCTATGTTCAATATTCTCATTATTATTTCTGGAATTCTATCGCGAACAAGTTTATTGTAAACCTTTTCCATTTGCATATTATAGCAATTTTTAGCTTGCTCCGCCCCCTCCACCGCCACCACCCCCTCCTCCACCTCCTCCGCCACCTGAACCCCCACCACCAGCTCCACCAGATGCTCCAGACGAAGCAAAAGCAGAAGAAAAACTTGTAGCAAACGAATTTGAAAATGCAACAGCAGAAAATCCTAAAGACCCACTAATCCCACTACCCGAAGAAGAAGAATACACTCCAGAAGTATGGCCGTACCAACTAGGATTTTTTAAATTCATACCCTCAAAATTTTTGGCCCATTTTTTTTCTAATCCAAAAGCAATCGCATACGGTAAATATTTTTCAAAAAATTCTGGTTTTAAATTTTGCAATCGTAATTGCTCCGCTGTTTTTATGTACAACTCAAAACCCTTTATCTTTCGTCTTGTTTCTGCACCTTCTTTAGATAAGCGAGGGTTAAATATTACGAAAGTACAAAGAAGATATATAGGCAATACGAGTGCAAGAAAATAAGCAGTCATTGCAAAATTATCCACAAAAGCAACCTCCGAGGTTACAGACATTAAAATAAAAACAGGAAAAATAACAAAAGGAGTAAAAATTATTTTTGAAATTTTTATATTTCTCCTAATCGATTGTTTTTTTATTGAGGAAGCGTAGAAACTTGGATAGTCTTTTTCAATTTCTTTATAGAGGAATTTTTCAAGATTTCGCATACGCTCATAGACATAGCGTGATTTAGTACGAGAAAGCGCAACTTCGCTTGTAGAAAAAGTGTCACCTTTAGCAAACAAAATACTTAAAAATCTCTTTTCATAATCTTCAAGAATTAAGTCCTCTTCAAAATCTTTAATTTTAGATATTTCATAGTCCCCACTCCTCTTATCATAAGCAATCGCCGCTGCTAAAAAAATTAAGCAAGCAACTACCAATGAGACAGTCGTACCGTTATCAAAAAAAAGGAAAGCGCAAAAAATACATACAATAAGTATGTAACTTATAGTTTTAGCAACCCTAGATGGTTTTCCTTTTTGATCTATTTTTATAAAACCCCTAACAGCAAGATCCACCACTGTTGCAGGCCAAGTTTTTTTTGATATTTCTTCGTTGAGTATTACATCCATCATTGCCGGTCGGAGATTCATTGGCGGTTCATATTCAGCCACCACAACATCTTTATATTTCATAAATCTTTCTGAAAAATACCAGTACAAAAAAGTAAGAAAAATTGATCCGAAGATAATACTCAAAGGAAACAAAAGACCTTTAAATTGAGAGAACCAATCCTTCCAAAAAGCAGACTGTTTTATGATTCCCTTTGGCCAACCAAAGGCAATTGTAAATTTACCTTGAGGAGAAATATTGTACACGCTAAAAAATGCGTAAGAATTATCTACAATTTCTTTTTTTGATTCCTCTACATTTTCTCCATAAACACTTGCTTGGAACAAATCCAAAGGAAAATCGTTTTTTGGAATTGTAATAGAAGCAGTACTCACATCAATCGGCACAGTGTACTCTGTTGCAACATTCCAATACAATTCATCAATCTCTTTAAGAAAAGAAATTGCGCCGTGTAATTTATAAACTACAGTCCAAGTTTTACTTTCATTTTTAGCATTGTAATACCAAATAACATCAACATATCCTGGTCTATTTTTAATCGTATATTTTCCCCAACTACTTGGATCAAGTTTATTTAACTCCTCTGGAACAAACAGAAGCCAATTTCCCTCTTCATCATAAACACCAATCTCATCTATAAAACTAGTACCTTGAGTTGCAATAGACCGCCACCCTTCATGGTATTCCCCTGTAAATTGATATGTTTGTTTTTCAACAACATCTACAGTGCTGTCTGTATTAACCGTAAATTGAGCATCTATTGAATTATATTTATATGCACGTGGCAAATCCTCTGCATTAGAAAAAATCGGAAAAACAAAAAACAGCAACACTCCTATAAACAGTGTTATTTTAGAAAGATTTTTTTTAAATTTTTCCATTATTCTAAATTCCTGGTTCTTAATTCCGTATTCTATTTTAGAATTTTACCTCTGGAACTTTTTGCGCTTCGTCACCGTCTGGTAGATCAAAAAGATCCATTTGAGAAAATCCAAAAGTTTTTGCCAAAACATTTCCAGGAAAAGACTCAACAGCAATGTTTAGATCTCGAACAGTTCCATTGTAAAACCTTCGTGATGCTTGAATTTTATTTTCTGTATCAGAAAGTTCTTTTTGTAGTTCCAAGAAGTTAGCATTTGCTTTCAAATCTGGATAAGCCTCTGCGATTGCAAATACACTTTTCAAAGCGCCAGTTAGCATGTTTTCAGCTTCTGCGTGTTCTGCTGTAGCTCCGCCCCCTGCCATAGCTTTACTTCGTGCTTCTGTAACTTTTTCAAAAACTCCTGATTCGTGAGTAGCATAACCTTTTACAGTGTTTAAAAGATTTGGAATCAAATCATAGCGCCTTTTAAGTTGTACTTCGATATCTGCCCAAGCTTCTTTTGCTTGATTTACAAGACGAACAAACTTATTGTAAAAAACAATAAAGACTACTACTAAAACTGCGAGAACGATCAAACCAATAGTTAATCCAGACATATTTTTAAAGTTAAATTAATACTCTATTATTATAACACGATTTTTTTGCATAAAAAATAGCTCGACAAATGTCGAGCGAGAGATCAATGTTTTTGAAGCTTTTGAGCAATTCCTTCGAGTTGACCAGCAAAGAGCTGGTAATTGGCAGAAAACCGCGCGAGAAACTCGGGAGACAAATTCCCCACACCCTCGACGCGCTTGATTTGGTCGCGCAGAGGTTGTTTTCCCACATCACAATCTGGATCACCGTTCCACCAAATCCGAGCTTCATCTCCGGTGAAGCGGTCGATCATGAGAATACGGGGCTCCATTCCAACCATCCTGCCGAACTCGAACTTGGCATCAACAAGGATGTGTCCTTCTTGCTCAAGCTGATACTGGAGGATAGAGAAAGCCCTCTTTGCTTCAAGTGCCATAAAACTGTAAACAGCAGGATTATACGCGCTTCCACCAAATACCTTGGCATAAGACACCGTACCAACCTTTTCGGTAGAACTCGAAGCCTTGAAGAGTTGACATTCGTCAATAAATCCTTCATCCCTGTCAACGAATTGAATCCGGGGATCATGGCGAGCGTCATCCTTCAGAAAGAACTCCACCGTAAGCCAATCGAGCTTGGTTCCCTTGGCAATGCCGGTACGTGCGGCATATGACCCAGCAGAGACAGCGCGTACCACGACTTCGACATCAAAAGGTTTCGCCTTGTCGACAAAAAACCCCTGTTGGCCGTATGGCGCGCCAGCATAGTGCGTCGGCACCCCGGCTTTTTTGAAGATCTGAAAAGCTGCCAAAGCTTGGCGAGCTCGCAGTTCTCCAAAACCTGGTATGGTGAGCCTATTGTCTCCGTCTCCGGTGGTGACGTCGTCACCAATCTCCAGAACGTATTGGCTTGGAAATTCCAAAACCGAAGCCACTTTGCCTGCGTGTATAGTTTTCATGATAGTCTAGGTGTGTAATGTAGAACCCCCCCCTTCCATCCAAACAACATGGATTTCAAAGAGCTTTGTTGATTTTGATATTACGGATTTGAGGTAAAGAAGTCAATGAAAACTGGTTTGGCGAAGCCAAACCAGTTGTTGTTCCTTACACCTTGCCCCCCGCCTGCCATCGACTGAAGCCTGTCTTCAGGCAATGGCGGGCAGGCTTTAACCTTTTACCTCTATTAATACCCCTGTGGTAAAGGAGCCTCCTTCTCTTCCTTCGGCTCCTCCGCAATAGCAACCTCTGTCGTAAGTAAAATAGCAGAAGCAGAGCAAGAATTTTCTACAGCACTTCTTGTCACTTTTACAGGATCAATAATTCCAGCTTTTACCATGTCATCCACACTTTCATCTTTCAAAAAATCAAATCCTGCAGTTTCTGATTTTGAATCGCGAATTGCTTGAATAATAATCGCAGAATCTTCCCTGCCTGAATTTTCTGCAATTTGCCTAATTGGCGCTTCTAAAGCTTTGATCACAACTTTATAACCTGCCTCTTCATCTTTTGAAACAAAATTTTTCTTCCCAGTTAGTTTCTTTGCAACTCGTACAAGCGCACTTCCTCCCCCAGCTACAATTCCTTCTTCGATCGCAGCTTTTGTAGCGTTCACAGCATCTTCAATTTTGAGTTTCAAATATTTCATCTCTGTCTCAGTTGCAGCGCCCACTTTTATTACAGCTACTCCTCCAGAAAGTTTTGCGACTCGCTCGTCAAATTTCTCTTTATCAAATTTAGATTTAGTAGATGCTTTTTGTGCTTTGATTTGCGCAATTCTTTTATCAATGTCACTTTTTTTTCCTTTTCCACCCACAATTACAGTTGCGTCTTTTGTTGCGATCACTTTTTGCGCTCGCCCAAGCATTGTCACTTCTGTTTTTTCAAAATTAATTCCAACTTCCGAAGTTACAACAGTTGCTCCAACTGTGATCGCAAGGTCCGCAAGCATTTCTTTTTTCCTGTCTCCAAAACTTGGCGCTTTTATTGCCAATATATTGAAAGTTCCTCTAATTTTGTTTAAAACAAAAGTAGTTAAAGCTTCTCCATCTACGTCCTCACAAATAATCACCAAATCTTTTCTTCCTGTTTCTGCAACTTTTTCAAGAAGTGGCAAAATATCTTTTATAGAAGAAATCTTTTTGTCAGTTACTAAAATCGGCACGTCCTTGTACTCTGCTTCCATCCGCTCTGGATTTGTAACCATATAAGGAGAGATGTAGCCTTTGTCGAAAGAAAGTCCTTTCACAACCTCTTTTTCAATTCCAATAGATTGAGATTCTTCTACAGTAATCACTCCGTCTTTCCCCACAATTTCAATTGTGTCTGCAATAATTTTTCCAACCTCTTCACTTTCTCCAGAAATCGTCGCAACTTGTCTGTATTCTTCTTTTGTCTTGATCGGCTTTGCAATTTTTCGCAGTTCCTCCACGATATCTCGACTCGCTTTTTCAATTCCTATTTTTAGCCCCATAGCATTAAGCCCCATTGTAGAGTGCTTCATTCCTTCCGCAATAATTGCCTGAGTTAAAACTGTCGCTGTTGTTGTTCCGTCTCCCGCTTTGTCGTTTGTACGAGTTGCAACTTCTTTTACAATCTCAGCTCCCATATTTTCAAATTTGTTTGAAAGGGAAATTTCTTTTGCAATCGAAACACCGTCGTTTGTGATCGTTGGTGCACCGTAAGACTTTTCCAAAACCACATTTCGCCCGCGTGGACCCATTGTCACTTTCACAGCATTTGCTACTTTATCTACTCCTGCTTTTAAAAGTTTTCTAGCTTCTTCGTTGTATACAATTTGTTTAGACATAAGATTATTTATTCAAGCTTCAATACTCAATTTTCAAGTAAAGAAATTAATTGTAAATTGATAAATTTCGCTATTTGATAATTGCAAGAATATTCGACTCTGAGATCATGTAGTAATCCTCTCCTTCAAAATTTATTTCATCAAATCCGTAACCTGAAAAAATCACCCTGTCTCCCACTTTTACAGTCATTGGGATCTTTTCTTCTCCATCTTCATTCCATTTTCCTGGGCCCACAGCGACCACAATTCCATGTTGTGATTTTTCTTTATTTATTTCATCTGGAACAAGAATTCCTGACTTAGATTTTTTTTCTACCTCTTCTTTAGACATTGGTCTTACAAGAACTCTGTCTGAAAGAGGAATTACGACTTGTTTTTTTGAACTTTCTTTTTTTACTTCTTTCTTCATAAGAATTTTTTATTAGACCCTAATAATAGGACTGAATTATAGAGAGTTTCAAGCGGAACAGCAAGTATGCTTTTATCTAAAAAACCTAAAATTTATATAAACACAAAAATTCAACAGTATTTGATATATTTTGCCCAATATGATAGTATAAGCAGAACGTAATCCTCCTTCGTGCCCACAACTTATTATTAAATTTAGGCAAAAACGGGGTTGCATCTTAATAAATACTTATGACACCAACACTTCTAGCGTATGTTCAAATAGCGCTTTCTGTAGTTTTAATTGGACTTGTTTTAATTCAATATTCTGACGCTGGTGCAGGATCTGCCTTTGGAGGTGGGGACAACTGGAACTCAGCTTTTCACACAAGACGAGGTGCGGAAAAATTCTTTTTCTTTGCGACTATTTTTGTAGCAGTTGCCTTTACAGCAAGCACTGTTGTTGCTCTTCTCATAAAATAAAATCTAAAAAAATAAATGGATCTCTCAAGTAAAAAAAGATCAGGTCTTTTTCAAAGACTGCTTCAAATTCGAGCGAAATCACAAAAAGCAATCGATTCTTTTTCATCAACTGAAAAATATGTTTTTGCTTTTCTAATAGTCACCCTAACGGCAAGTTCTTTATTTCTTCTCAAAAATACATTAAACCTTTTTATGAAAGAAGTACCTGCTCGCGGTGGTGAAATACACGAAGGAGTAATCGGCTACCCTCGCTACATAAACCCTATCCTTTCAGTAACAGACAGCGGAAAAGATCTTTCTCTTTTAATATACTCAGGTCTTTTAAAAGCAACCGGTGATGGGCAGATTATTGCAGACATGGCCGAGAGTTACTCAATCTCCGACGATGGCACAGTTTACAATATAAAGATAAGAGAAAATGCAAAGTTCCACGACGGAACGCCTCTTACTTCTAAAGATGTAGAATTCACAATAAAAAAAGCTTTAGACCCAGCATTAAAAAGCCCAAAAGCTCCAAACTGGCAAGGAGTGAGCGTGCGAGTGATTTCAGAAAAAGAAATTGAATTCGTACTAAGTAAACCCTACGCTCCTTTTATAGAAAACTTAACACTAGGAATCTTACCTGAGCATCTTTGGAAAGACATCGATCCAGAAGCTTATATATGGAGCGAAAGAAACTTTGATCCAATCGGCTCTGGGCCATTTAAAACAAAAGAAATAAAAAGAGATAAATCAGGACTTCCTATTTACTACAAACTAGTTCCTTTTGCAGACTACACTCTTGGAAAACCTTTTATAAAAGAAATCTACATGCACTTCTATACCAATGAAGAAAAACTTTTAGAAGCAATTAAAAAGGGCGAAGTCGACAGTGCGGGAGCGCTTTCTCCAAAAAGTGCAATCGAAATCAAAAACAGTGATCACAACATACTAAGAAGCCCATTACCTAGAATTTTCGCTTTATTTTTAAACCAGAACGAAATCCCTATTTTTGCAGACAGAAACGTTCGACTAGCATTAAGTACAGCTGTGAACCGAAAGGAGATTGTGGATGAAATCTTGAAAGGTTTTGGAACACAAACTAAAAGCCCTCTCCCTGCCTCTATTTCCCTTTTACCAAAAGAAGGAGTAAACAATGAAGCACAAATACAAGAAGCTATAAGTATTTTAGAAAAAGCAGGATTTACAAAAGGGGTAGATGGAATAATGGAAAAGAAAACAACAAAAGAAACCACGAGACTAACCTTTACTATTTCCACATCAAATTACCCTGAACTAAAGGACACAGCTCTTCTCTTAAAAAAACAATGGGAAGCGATTGGAGCTGAAGTCAAAGTGGAACTCTACGAACTCTCAGACTTAAACCAAAACATACTACGCCCTCGAAAATATAACTCCCTTTTGTTTGGAGAAGTAATCGGCAGAGACTTAGACCTTTACGCCTTCTGGCACTCAAGTGAAAGAAACGATCCAGGACTAAATCTTTCTCAGTACACAAATTCAAAAGCGGACAAATTTCTAGTAGACGCGAGATCAACTTCCGACACAAACAAAAAAATAGAGGCTCTTCAGGGACTTGAGAAAGAAATAACAAATGATATTCCAGCAATCTTTCTTTATTCACCAGACTTTATTTACATCATCCCAAAAAACCTTAGAGGTGTTTCTATAGAAACAATAACCTCTGGTTCTGAAAGATTTCTAGATATACACAAGTGGTACACAGACACAGAATATGTTTGGAAATTCTTCTAAAATTATAAAAAAAATTATTAAATTATTAAAAACAAAAAATATAAAATGAAAGACAACAGACATCACTCACACAGAGGACACACAAAACCTCCTCTTGAAACAAGAGTACTTCGCAAAGAAGAAACTCCCGCAACTTCTCCAAAAGAAGAAAATGTACAAAGAAAAAGAAGTGCGCCTTTTTCTCCTAAAGCTGTGTACGAAGAAGCTCGTGCAATAGAGCGAAAACAACAACACTCTCCTCAAAATCAGAGAGAACACCATAAGCCCCTAGAAAAGAAAAAAGATCTACTTCCACCTCCTGCTCCTGGCGTGGTACGAATTATTCCGCTTGGAGGTGTGGAGGAAATCGGTAAAAACATGACCGCTATTGAAATCGGCGACGACATTATCGTTGTTGATATTGGTTTTGCTTTTGAAGATGAGAGTACTCCGGGAATTGATTACATTCTCCCAAATACAAAATATTTAGAAGAAAGAAAAGACAGAGTACGAGCGGTCCTTATCACTCACGGTCACTTAGACCACATTGGTGGTATCCCTTATATCATGCCTCGTATTGGTAACCCTCCACTTTACACTCGTAACCTTACAGGGCTTATGATTAAAAAAAGACAGAGCGAATTTCCAGCAGTACCACCAATTGATTACAAAATTGTTGAAAAAGATGAGGAACTTACTATTGGAAAAATCCGTGTTAAATTCTTTGGAGTAACCCACTCAATTCCAGATTGTATGGGAATCATAATCCGTACTCCACATGGAAATATAATTAACCCTGGAGACTTCAAGCTCGATCACGAAGACGGAGTACCTGTGGATTTTGAAGAGAAAGTGTATGGAGGTCTTGGAAAAGAGAAAACTCTTCTTCTTATGACTGACTCTACAAACATTGAGAACCCAGGTTTTTCAACACCAGAAGCTTTAGTACACAAAAATCTTTCTGACATCATCAAAAACACAAAAGGACGTCTCATCTTAGCGATGTTTGCATCTCACGTTTCTAGAATTGTAAAAATCATTGAAGCTGCCGAAGCGTCAAACAAAAAAGTAGCTGTTGAGGGCCGAAGTATGAAGAACAACATCGAGATCTGTAAAGAAGCAGGGCTCATGAAATTTAAAAAAGACACAATCATTCAAGCCTCAGAAATTCCAAACTATCCACCAGATAGAATTGTAATTCTATCAACAGGAGGACAAGGAGAAGAATTCTCTGCTCTCTCTAGAATGGCTGCAAAAAACTACAAATATATCCAACTTACAAAATACGACACTGTAGTTTTGTCTTCTTCTATTATTCCAGGAAACGAAAGAGCTGCACAAAAACTAAAAGACAACCTCGCGCGAAATGGTGTCCGAATTATTCACTACAGAACATCTGAAGTATATATTCACTCTACTGGGCACGGAAACCGAGGTGAAATAGAGTGGCTACACAAAAAAATTAAACCAAAATTCTTTATCCCTATTCACGGAAACCATTACATGCTCAAACTTCACGCGGAGTTAGCAAGAGAGATGGGCACACCAACTGAAAACATAGTAGTTCCAGACAACGGATCAATTATCGAAATTACCGACGGAGAAAAGATTTCTGTTCGAAAAGAAAAAGCACCAAGTGGGCAAATGATGGTGGACGGTTTTGCAATCGGAGACATGCAAGAAGTAGTAATTCGCGACAGACAAGCTCTTTCACAAGATGGAATGTTTGTAATTATTGCAACAATAAGTACAGTCAATGGTAAACTAAAGAAGTCTCCTGATATAATTTCAAGAGGATTTGTTTATCTACGAGAAAACCAAGAACTACTTCGACAAGCACGCATTATAATCAAAAAAACAATTGAAGATAACGCTGCGGGACAAAAACCGATCAACTTTGAGTTTTTGAAAACAGTAGTAACAGATAATGTTTCTAGATTTTTATTTCAAAAAACAAACAAAAGGCCAATTGTTATTCCGGTACTTTTAGGAGTTTAGATTTAAAAACTTGAAACTTTATAAATATAAAAATGTTTAAAGTTTCAACAAAAAGACAGGCAACAGATAGTAAATTTCTTTACATTCTTGTGAGTGCCCTTTTTCTTTCTTTCCATTACTTCCTTGTTACTTACGTAAATTCAAGTTTGCTTTCACAATTTCTGGAAAGATCAGAGATTGGAATTCTGTATGCTCTAGGTGCAATACTTTCCATCGTCGTAATCTTAAACATGCCGAAGATTATATCGAAATGGAGTGCTTACAAAGTAATGCTTTCTCTTTCGGTACTTGAAATCGGTATTTTGTTTTTGTTAGCCTTTTCCAATGAAACTCTTGTAGTCCTTGGGGCTTTCATAGTCCACCATGCAATAAGCCCGATTCTACTGCTTTGTCTAAACACTTACTTAGAAGACGGTTCATCATCTAAAAACATGGGGCAATCACGAGGAACATTTCTTACAATCATCGCTATTGCTTCTATCATTTCTCCGATGGTTTCAGGAAATTTTGCCGAAAAACCAGAAACTCTTCGTACCGTTTACGTTTTATCAGCTTTCTTTATGGTGTTGTTTTTCTTAACAATTTGGAAGAACTTCAAAAACCAAAAAGCAGGAGTTTACAGAGCTATTGATATAAAAAAAGAATTCTTAGAATTTATCCAAGACAAAAACTTGATCAGAATTGGGCTCGCTGCGATCATGCTACATTTTGTATTTTCTTGGCTTATCATTTACCTTCCTCTTTTTCTTGCAAACGAAATGGGTTTTTCTTGGGGAGAAATCGGTACCTTGATATCAGTTACACTTTTACCGTTCTTACTCTTTCAAATTCCCGTCGGAGAACTTTCGGATAAAAAATACGGGGAAAAAGAATTCCTTATAGCAGGAATGCTTTTCGCAAGTTTAGCTTTTTTAATATTTCCTTTTATAAGTATAAAAAGTTTTTTTGTTTGGACATTTATCATCTTTGTTGCTCGAGCTGGAGCAAGTGTTATGGAAACATCTATTGAAAGTTATTTTTACAAAAAAAGTAAAGGGCGAGATGAGCTCATTAGTATCTTTAGTTTAGCTTCACCAATTGCTTTTATTTTCGGACCTCTGTTTGGAAGCACCCTTCTTTTATTTTTCCCTATTGCTCAAATCTTTCCATTCGCCTCTTTTGTCCTCCTCATAGGAGTACTTTTTACAATCCCCCTCAAAGACACTCTTTAATCTCCTGAAGTATACTCAGCAATACAGGTATTGTAACTTCTAACATCAATATTATATTTTTCTGTATTTTCTTTTATTAAAACCGTCCCTGCATTATATTTTGCAACAAGAGAATTGTAATCTTCTATGAGCGTATTATAACTAGGATCATTTTTATTTGCAGTAGAAATTGATTGTTTTAATTCTCTAAGTTTTTGATTTATAACTTCTAGAGCATCTATATCTTCTTCTATCTTATTTTTGTCAGACGAAAAAGGTTTTTGGCACACAGCCTCACTAGTCGCAAATTCTTGAACAGACATCCAGACACTATCCCCTTTATATTCAGAACGAGCAACATAAATTCCAATTTCTTTAAACTGACTTCCTAAAATATTTGCTCTGTGTCCTGGGCTATTCATCCACGCTGTTACCAAATCACTTTCATCTTTAAAGTGCCCCATTGCGAGATTTTCTCCAACCACTATAAAACCATACCCTGCCTCAGAAACCAGATCACTCGCGCTTTTTCCAGACAGAGATTCATGCTCAAAATATTGATTTTTAAACATATCTTCTGTTTTGACTTTAGCCGCAAGCGTTAGTTTAGAATTCAAAACAAGTGGAGGTAAACCATTTTCTTTTCGATGTCTATTTGTTTCTTCTAAAATCAGTAAGGGATTCAGAATTTTTCCATCTGAATTTTTGTCTTTTCTTATAAGAGGATCTGGTAAAAATTCTTTACCTTTTTCTACACCAGTCTTTAAAGACTCAATCGAAAGATCCGGTAGCTTCAAACTCGAATCAAAGTAAGAAGCTATCTTTAAGAAACCTCCTGAAAGGTAAAAATAATAAGAAGCAAACAAGACAACTAAGACCAAGATGACTTTAAATAATTTCATTGAGATGAAATTAATTTTTCTCTAACTCTTTTTTGTAGTTGTAGTTTTTGCTTTCTTTGTAGGAGTTTTGATTTTTACTTGAATAGGTAAGTGTTTTTTTATATGTTTCCAATATCCATGTAGCTCAGTTCCAATAGATTTGATTTCATCTTCGTGATCCGCTTTAAGTTTAGCGTATTTAGTAACTACATCATCTACCACCTTTTTGTACTTAGACTCGTCTATATCTTTTACTTTTTCAATCTTTTCAAGCACCTCTCCTTTAGCCTTCAGCGCCCACCCTTTTACTTTTTTTCTTTGCTTTGCTCCCTCTTTTGTTCCGTACAGAAAATAAGCTCCTGCCGCCGCTGCAACAGACGCTATAATTGCACCACCAATTGCTACCCCATCACTTTGTTTCTTTTTTGTTGCCATAATTTTAAAATTAAATTTTTAAATTTCCTCTTCTTCTTTCTTTGATTTCGAACGCTTCTTTTTTCTAAAGAGGCCAATTGAAGAAAGGATACCTATTAATGATACCACTTTTTGCTTAAAAGCACCTCGAACATCATCAATATCTTTGATTATTTCCTCACTTTCACGTCTCGCTATTTCAGCAATTTTCTGAATATCACGGGCAATTTTAATCCCATAAAAGAGAATTATCGCTCCAAGTAAAGAGAAAACAACTACTGCCACAGTGGTAATAAAAAAGAAAATATCAGCTTTCATTAAATCTTCCATTTGTTTTTATTATCTAAATAATACCGGGATTTTAAATGCTCCCACTTTCTCAGCGCCTTTTGGATCACTTTCTTCAAAGATTATAAACCCTGATTCTCCAACCGAAGCAAAAGTCACAACACCTTTAAAGGAAACTCTTTCTGATGTTTCAACATTTCCACTAGCTCTTGCCACCCCGACACCCAAAAGATTACCTTTTTGATCGGTTATCTTCACAGGAAAAGCACCTTTCTCAAACCAAGAACCACTTGCTGTACCTGAAAAATTTAAAGGACTAGCAACAATTTCTCCAGGAGCTGGCATATCGACAGTGATCTGAAGACGCGTCCCTTTAGGGCCATCTGCCCGAGCCACAGAAGAATAAGCGTAAGAATCATCAAGAGCTTCGAGAGATTTGTCATAGACAATTATCGCACCTGAAGCTGCCGCTAAAAAGACTGCGAAGAAATAAAGAAACGATCGAAAATAATCTGCTTTTGTCATAATAGTATTATAAACTACATATTAACTTTTAAGAAAATTAGCACAAATCATCTCCACAACTGTTTCTACTGGATTATTTTTAGTATCTATAATCACATCAAAAGTGTTGTTTTTTAAGACCGTAGAAAGATCGACTCCATAATATTGAAGATACCTTGTTTCTATCATTTTTTCTCTAAAATTTGTTTCCTCTTCTACTTGTTCAAAAGTTTTTCCTTCGCGCGTAGCTATTCGATCCAGCCGAGTCTTGTCATCTAAAATAAGCGCCACCTTAAAAGAATCAGGGATAAAGTACCAAGCAAGTCTACTGTCTACAACAAAATTGTCTTTTGTTTTACCGTAATGCTCAATCTTTTTATCTAACTCAATATCATATTTAGAATCAATTTTTGACAACTCTTCAAGCTCAGAAAGCGAAAGACTCATCGACGCTGCCATTTCTCTAAAAATATTTCCGGAAGACAAAAATTCATACCCTAGTTTTTCAGCAAGCGCTTTTCCAGCACTACTTGTCCCTGTCCCCGCCATTCCAAATATTGTAATCTTACTCATATAAAACAAGTTTATAGTGATAATTTATAAGTGGCAAGTGATATATTAAAGCTTTTGTTTCTCCCAAAGTTCAAAGAATCTTCCTTTCTTTTTTTGCAAATCTTTAAAGTCCCCTTCTTCTACAATTCTTCCCTCCTCAATAACAATGATTTTATTCATTTCTTTTATCGTGGTAAGTCTGTGAGCAACAACAACGGCTGTAACCTCTTTAAAAAATTCATGCAGAGATTCCTGAATCTTTTTTTCCGATTCAATATCTAAATGACTAGTAGCTTCATCCATGAGGAGTAATTCAGGCTCTTTAAAAACCGCCCTCGCAATTCCAACTCTCTGCTTTTCTCCCCCAGAAAGTTTAACCCCTTTTTCACCAACCACAGTCTCAACACCCTCAGGCAATTTTGCCATAAAATCTTTTACATGAGCTACTTCTATAGCCTTTTTCAAAAGAATATATTGTTTATTTGCTTGTTGGTTTGTAGCTATATTTTCGCGAAGTGAAGAATTAAAAAGCTCTGTTTCTTGAAGAACCACAGCTGTGTGCTTGAGATAGTCTATTTTTCCTATATCTTTTAACGACACTCCATCAAACAAAATTTGACCCGTATAAGATTCGTTCTCTTTAAGTAAAAGCTTAAATAGGGTAGACTTACCCGCACCGGAAAGTCCAATTATTCCAACCTTTTGCCCTCGTAAAATTTCAAACGAAATATTATCCAAAATTTTCTTATCGTCATATGAAAAAGAAAGATTTTCAATTGTAATTTTTTTCCACGCAACAGGAATATTTATTTTATTTTTTTCTATATCAATCGTTGGGGTTTCTGTTAAAAGCATCTGCATTCTATGAAAGTCATTTTTTGCTATTGCATATTGATCTGACATCTCCGTAAATTCTTGTATTGCTCCCCATACCCGCCCAAAATAAAGATTAAAAAGCACAAGAAAACTAATTGTGTAGAAATTTTGAGTTATCCCAAAGACTATATAAACACTTACGGAAACAAAAAAAATCTGAGCGTATAAGAAAGTTGTCATTCCTCCTTGGAACCAGAAAATCCTAGTTTTTACTTTCCTCAAAAGATCGTCTGTTTCAACAAGAAGTCTAGAAAGAATTCCATCGGACATAGACATAACTTTTACCGTCCGGATGTTATTAATTGATTCAAACAAAATTCCGTTTACTTTCTCGTCTTGAATATTAACAAGACGCGAGGCGGCGACCCCACGCTTGCGAAAAAAACTCGAGATCCAATAGAAAGTAACTATAAAAAATGCCAGCGCTCCCGCAATAGGCAGATCGAATTTAGAAATTATAAATATTACCCCAACAAAACCTATACCTATTTCTATAAAATTTGTAATCCAGATGCGAATGATTTTTTCTATTCCCGCAGAACCCTTATCTATTCTTTTCATTTTATTGCCAGAATTTTCTTTTTCGTGCCAGGACATATCCAGAAGAAACAAATGCTTCATTACATGAAGTATACTATCGCGATTAGATCTAGCGGCAAGATTATATCCGTAGATTCTTGAAAGATAACTTCCACTTACTCGTATAATTACTGTGGCTAAATATATAAAAAGAATTATAAAGATTGGTCTTAAAGAATTTCCAGACTGGTAAGTGCTAAAAAATTCAACCACAGAAGCAATAGCGTAAGATGGGTAAAGCCACGCAATGTCACCCAGCGCTCTACAAAAAGTTGCCAAAAAAAACTTACCTTTATAAGGTTTTATGTAAAACCACAAATCTTTTATAAGAGTGGTATTTTTATATACTTTAAAATTGTCTTTTTCTTCCTTGTTCATCTATTTGTATTAAACATTTGTTTTTTCTTACGCCTTGCCCCTTCCACCTTTCACCTTATTCTAGGAATCCCCCGCTCTGGTGTCCCCAAAGCTTTGCGTATCTTCCGTTCTTTTCTAAGAGCACGTCATGACTTCCTTCTTCTACAATTTCGCCCCCTTCAAGCACTATAATTCTATCCATTTTTTGAATTGTAGAAAGTCTATGGGCAATCACGACCGTCGTCTTCCCCTTCATCAAAAGATCCAAACTTTCTTGAATATAACTTTCACTTTCAGAATCAAGCGAACTTGTAGCTTCGTCTAAAATAAGAATTGGTGCATTTTTTAAAATCGCACGAGCAAGAGCGACTCTCTGGCGTTCTCCTCCAGAAAGCTTCACCCCTCGCTCTCCTACCATCGTGTCATATTTGTGAGGAAGCTTGGAAATAAAATCGTCCGCATGAGCTTTTTTAGAAGCACTAATGATTTCCTTTTCGGTTGCGTCTGTTTTTCCGTATGAAATATTTTCAGAAAGCGATCTATGAAAAAGAATCGGGTCTTGCGGTACATAAGAAATTACACTTCTTAAATCATCTTGCGTTATATTTCTAATATCTTGCC
>CAZIMQ010000006.1:0-17048 GCA_964540495.1 uncultured Candidatus Saccharibacteria bacterium
AAGCTCCCTTACAAATGGTACAACTTATTATTTCGTAATTGTGGTTAAGGACGCTTTAGGAAACGCGATAGCGACTTCAACTGAGATTTCATCAACTCCTGTGGCAAGTACTCCGGGTGGTGGAGGTGGAGGAGGGGGCGGTGGTGGTGGAGGCGGGGGCGGAGACGACGATGGAGGCACTGCTGATACAGGTGTGATTTTTACTGGACGTGCATATCCACTTAGTAAAGTAAGTATCTTGAAAGATGGACAGCTGGTGCTTACAACAATTGCCGGCCCTGATAGTAATTTCACAGCAAATTTAACAGGACTTTCTTCTGGTAATTACACCTTCGCCGTTTACGGTGAAGATTCTTCTGGGAGAAGATCAAGTCCTTTTACTTTCCCTATATACATTACCTCTGGTGTGCTTACACGAATCGGTGGTATTTTTATTGCCCCAACTATTGCTGTAGATAAAAAACAAGTAAAACAAGGAGACACGATTGCAATTTTTGGACAAAGCGCCCCATCTGCAAATGTCATAATCAATGTAAATTCAGAAAATGAAATTTTTGTAAATCAAAAAAGTGATAGTAATGGAATATATCTTTTAAATTTTGACAGTTCGGTTCTTGAAATTGGTAATCACTCTACAAAATCTAAAGCATCGATAAACAATGAGTTTAGTTATTTTAGTAACATAGTAAATTTTAAAGTAGGGATTGAAAATATTTCTTTAGATCCTACGAAAAAGTGTGCGATTAGGGCTGATTTAAATGGTGATTGTAAGGTTAACTTAGTGGACTTTTCTATCGCAGGGTTTTGGTATAAAAAACCTTTAAGTTTGATTTTCATAAATACTGAGAAAGAAAAATTGAATGGGGATGGAAAAGTGGATTTGGTAGACTTTAGTATAATGGCCTTTAATTGGACAGGATAAAAAATGTTAAGAATTATGAACCAAGAATTAATAATCAAGAAAATATTAAAAGTGGCTTTTATTTTGGTTGTTTGTTTTTTTCCAGTAAAAAGTTTTGCTGCAATCGTTTCTGCTCAGTCGGAAAAAAATAATTTTAAAATCGGTGAATTGTTTGTGGTTGAGGTATTTGTAGATACTGAAAAAGACACTGTGAATGCACTAGAAGGAAGTTTGGTGTTCCAAGACGAGTTTCTTGAAGTAAAAGAAATTAGAGAGGGAAATTCTGTAATGAATTTTTGGGTGGAAAAGCCTAATTTAATAGCGAAAAATAAGATTAGTTTCTCGGGTATGACCCCTCTTGGTATTACAGGTAAAGAAAAATATCTGTTTTCTGTACTTTTAGAAGCTAAAAAAGATGGCAAGTCAGATATTGTTTTAGATGATGTTCGGGTTTTGAGAAATGATGGCGATGGAGGTAGTGCTGTTGTAAAAAAAGGTAATTTTAATTTTGATATTTCTAAAGATTTATTTGTTGAGTCACAAGAGGTGTTGGTAGATAATGTACCGCCAGAAATTTTTACTCCATACATAAGTAGCGATGAGGAAATTTATGAAGGTCAAAATTTTCTTGTTTTTTCGACACAAGATAAAGGGAAGGGTATAAGAGGTTATGAAGTAAAAGAAGGGTTTTTGAGTTTTTATAAAAAAGGACAAAGTCCGTATTTACTCCAAGATCAGTCTCTAAAAAAACGGATTTATGTAAAAGCGATTGATATAGATGGAAACGAGCGAGTTGTGGTAATAAACAAATCTTTCAATTATTTTAATCTTTTGTACGCTATAATTATTGTTATGGTTTTGAAAATCGGTGCTAAATTTTATTTAAGAAAAAAATATGTTAAAAAATAATTTTATAAAATTATTTTTCTTTCTGACATTTTTTCCAAGTTTTGCGCTCGGAGCTAGTCTTTCTGTGAGTCCCTCAAATTTTGTTGTTGAATCTGGAAACAGGATTAGTGTGAGAGTTGTTGTTTCAAGTGATGCTTCAATAAATGCTGTATCTGGAAATTTACTTGTTCCTCCAGGTTTTTTTGAAATTGAATCAGTTTCTAAGGTATCTTCTGTCTTAAATTTTTGGGTTACTGAACCTTCTTTTTCTAAGGGAACAGGTGTGGCTCGTTTTGAGGGTGTTGCTCTAAATGGTTTTACAGGAAGTAGTGGGGGTATTATCACTTTAAATCTCAAAGCATTAAAAACAGGAACCGGAAGTATTTCATTTCAAAGCGGTCAGGTGTTAGCCAATGATGGGCAAGGAACTGATGTCACAAAAGGGCTTTCTGGGGCTACTTTTGCAATAAAAGAGGCTAGTGTAAAACCAGTGGTACCAGAAAAGAAAATCGAAGCTCCTACTCCTGTTGCACCAGCGGAACCAGAACCAGTAAAAGTGTCTTTAAAAGCCCCTGAAATTGTTTATGGTAGTAAGTATGGAGAGCCTGCGATTGTAGGTGAGTCAGATTATCCAAAAGCTCAAGCGCTTTTGACTTTCGTAGCGGCGGACGGATCAAAGATTTTTATTACAGGTAAAGCTGATGAAGGTGGTGGTTTTACGATCTTAGTTCCTAAGATAATTAAACATGGGCCATATAGCGTGACAGCTGTAATGATTGAAGACGACGGAGATCAAAGTTTGGTTTCTAACCAAATCACGATAAAGTTTGGGAATTTATTTTCTGACATAAGTTTGTATGTTTGGATTCTGATATTAATTATTTTGTTTTTGATTTCTTATTTAATTTTCAAAATAGTATCTAGGTTTTATAAAAATAAAAATATCACTCCTGCTATTAAAAAAGAGATTCACCAAGCAGAAAGTGTATTGCATGATTCTTTTAATATTCTAAGAAAAGATGTGGCGCCTAAAGTTTTAGGTAAGGAAGATACTTTAGATGAGAAAAAAGATCAAATAGAAAAAATAAAAGAACACTTGGACTATGCAGAAAAAGCACTCGCTAAAGAAATTAAGGATATAGATTCTTTATGATAAATTTTTTAAATAAAAATAAAATATTCAGATACTTAGCTCTTTTTGTTTTTTTGAGTTTTATTTTTACTCCTTTTAATGTAGTCGCTCAAACGATAGATGCTTCAAAATTAGTTCCTAGGGTAGAAATTTCTCTTTCCCCAACATCTGGTAGTTTTACCGAAGGGGCTGTTTTTGATGTTCCAATAATTTTAAATACAAAAGGTCAAAACGTAAACGGTATTGAAACTAGGCTAGTTTTTGATAAAGAAAGATTGATGATTATTAAGCCTTCTAGCGGAGCTTCGATTATTGGTGTTTGGGTAGAACCACCTAAATACGATAACACAGCAGGTGTGGCAAGTTATATTGGAGTAGTACCAAACGGTATTATGACAAGTTCAGGTCTTATTGGTACGGTCTCTTTTAAGGCTTTAAAAGCTGGAAAAGCAAATATAAGAATTAGTTCTAATTCAGCGGTTTTATTAAATGATGGATTAGGTACAAAAACTGAAATTGATTTAGGACGAGCTGAGTATTCTATTGTTCCAAAATCTCCAGAGGGAGTAAGTATTTTTTCAGAGACACACCCATTTCAAGGTTCTTGGTATAACAATAACAGTCCTGTGATTTCTTGGGAGCGTGACAGTGGAGTCGAAGGATTTAGTTTTGTTTTAGATAATAAACCAAATACTATTCCCGAAAGTGTAATTAACTCCAATGAAACTTCTAAATCTTTTGAAAATCTTTCCGATGGATTGTGGTATTTTCATATCAAAGCTGTAAAAAGGGGAGCGTGGGGTACAACAGGTCATTTTCTTGTTCGTGTGGACACTACACCTCCTGCGAAATTTAAACCAGAGGTGAATTATTTAGTAGCTGCATCTGTTTTGGTAGAAAGAACATTGGTGTCATTTTTCACCTCAGATAATCTTTCAGGAATAGATCATTATGAGGTGGGGGTAATAGATAAAACCCAAGCTGTAAGTGAATCCCCTGTATTTACACAAGCAGAAAGCCCATTTCAGGTACCATTAAAAGCGGGTGGAAATCTGCGTGTGATAGTTAGAGCCTTTGATAAAGCTGGCAACATTAGAGACGCATCTATTGATGTTAAGCCTCCATTAATTCTGACTAAGTTTTTGAAAGATAACATTGTGTTGGTGTTGTCCCTCATCATCTTTTTAGGATTGTTTCTTTTGATTACTCATTATTTTGTTGGACACCATATATTAAGATACATCCAGCGAGTGTTTGCTATAGCTAAAAGAGAAAGTAATCTTTTGGAAGTTCCGGATGTTGAAAAAAGTATAGAAAAAAAAGAAACTAATATCTTAGATGTCCCAAGTGTCGAAAAAAACAGAAGTGAAAATCCTGAGAAAGACATAACAGGGTAAACCTCTTTTGCCGTGTTTTGTGTTATAATGTAAAAGTAATGCAAGAAAAAAAACTTGAAATATATCTGTTTTTCATCCTGTTAGCAGGGGCCCTATTCCTTTCTTTCAAGGTGCTTGAACCCTATGTTTACGTACTAATCATCGCTAGTATTTTTGCTGTTATTTTTTCTCCAATTCATCAGTTTTTTAGAAAAAAACTTCTTCGTCATGAATCTTTGTCTGCTTTATTTACGGTATTTTCAGTGATAGTTTTGGTCTTGGTACCTTTTGTGTTTTTTGGTGTACAACTTTCTGACGAAGTAAAAGCTTTGTATGACAACTCTCTCAATGCTTTAAATGGTGATGGTATTGTTGGTAGGGTTACAGAAACTGCCAATCGTGTGCTGGTGACATTTTCTCCAATTGAAATAAATAAACCAGTCTTTGACACAGCTGATACTGAAAGTTATATCCTCGGTACATTGTCCTGGCTTAAAGGAAATTTTGGTGGAATTTTTTCAGGACTCGCAAAATTTTTTGTAAATGTGTTTTTGTTTTTAATTGCATTTTATTTTTTAGTTCGCGATGGAGAAAAATTAAAACAATACATTGTTGAAATAAGTCCATTTAAAGATGAGAGGGATGAGCTTATATTAAATAAGCTTCATTTGGCAATCATGTCTATTGCTAAAGGTTCTATTCTTGTAGCTATAATCCAAGGAATACTCTGCATCGTTGGATTCTCCATTTTTGGAGTTCCTTCACCGGTGCTTTGGGGAGGTGTTGCTATGGTCGCAGCGCTGATTCCAGGACTTGGTACTTCTCTTGTTTTAATGCCTGCGATTTTGTTTTTGTTTTTTATGGGCGACACCACGCATGCAATAGGGTTACTTATTTGGGGAATGCTTGCTGTTGGTCTTGTAGACAACCTTCTTGGTCCGAAGCTTGTTGGTAGTGGGATCAAAATTCATCCACTTCTAATTTTACTTTCTGCGCTTGGTGGTATTAGTTTTTTTGGAGCTCTGGGTTTTATCCTCGGTCCAATCACGATTAGTTTTCTTTTCGCAGTTATTGATATTTATAAAACGATTCTCGTTAAAGATGTAAGATAAATGAAATATGTAATTGAAACAAAAAATCTGACAAAAGATTTTGGTACTTTTCGTGCCGTTGATAACCTTTCTCTTTCGATCGAGGAAGGAAAAATCACAGCTTTACTAGGGCCAAACGGGGCGGGTAAGACAACCACAATTCAAATGCTTTTAGATTTGATCACTCCAACTAGTGGGGAGATTTTAATTTTTGGAAAAAACATGGCAATTGATCGTGAGGTGATACTTTCTAAGGTTAATTTTTCTTCACCTTATGTGTCTTTACCAATGGGACTTACGGTCATAGAAAATTTGCGTACTTTTGCAAGGCTTTATGGAGTACCGAACCCAGATCAAAAAATCAAAGAATTAGGCAAGTATTTTGAAATTGAGCACTTGCTTAAAAAGAAAACTCCTTCTCTTTCTACTGGACAATTAACTAGGGTAAATCTTACGAAGGCTTTTTTAAATGATCCCGCTCTTTTGCTTTTAGATGAGGCGACTGCTTCTTTGGACCCGGACATAGCAGATAAAACAAGAAAAATTTTAAAAAAAATTCAAAAAGAAAAAGGTGTTTCAATTCTTTATACCTCGCATAACATGGCAGAAATCGAAGAGATTTGTGACACTGTGATTTTTATAAATAAGGGAAAAATAAAAGAGGTTGGCACACCAAAAGAACTTGTGGAAAAATTTGGTCGAGCTGATTTAAATGAAGTGTTTTTAGAAATTGCCCGCGAAGATGAATAATTTAAAAAAATGAAAATACACAGAATAAATGCACTAGTAGTCAGACACTTATACTTATTTAAACGGAGTCTTCCTAGATTATTGGATATTTTCTTTTGGCCAGTTGTTACACTTTTGACCTGGGGTTTTTTGACGGTTTATCTAGAAGCTGTTAGTTTTAACAATGTAAATATTGTGTCGGTTCTGTTAGGAGCTATCATTCTCTGGGAACTTTTGCAGAGAATGCAAGGAGCTGTTGCTATTACTTTTCTAGAAGATGTGTGGGAGAGAAATTTTCTAAACCTTTTTGTTACACCTCTTACAATTGCTGAGTTTTTAACATCAACTGTTATTCTGGGAATCATTAGACTTGCTGGAGTGTTGGCTGTTGTATCTATTTTAAGTGTCTTGCTTTACCATTATTCAATTTTTTCTTTAGGATTTTATTTTCTTCCTTTTCTTGCGGTGCTCATGATGTTTGGTTTTGCCATGGGCCTTTTTAATATGGCTATAATTTTGCGTTTTGGCACGTCGGCACAAATTTTAGCTTTCGGACTAATCTTTCTTGTCCAGCCGTTCAGTGCTGTCTTTTACCCAGTTTCAGCACTGCCTGAATCTTTACAATTTTTCGCTTATATACTTCCATCAACTTATGTTTTTGAAGGAATGAGGGCTGTGATAAACACAGGGACACTTCCGTTTGATCTTTTAACCAAGGGTCTTATTTTGGGATTTTTGTATATGGCCGCAATGATTTTCTTTTTCTATAAGATGTTTGCTCATGTGAAGAGGGACGGGCGACTTTTGAAACTAGACTAAGTTTGCTATGATTGGTCTATGAATGAAGAATTAAAGACCCAAATCTCCGCTTTAGAAGTAAAGATCGACTCTATTCAGCAAGACGTAAAGAAAATAAAGCTGTATTTTAAGGCAACGCTAATTATCACTGTTGTTTTATTTGTACTTCCTCTTATCTTGATGGCTTTTGCAGTACCTGCATTTATTTCAAATTATTCGACCCTTTTAGAAGGAATTTAATTATGAAAACTATTGTAACTCACAGTGGTCCATTTCATGCCGACGATTTGTTCGCAGTCTCAGCACTACTTTTGGCTTTAGGTGGAGAAGAGGTGAAAGTTATTCGAACTCGTGATCAAAATTTTTTCTATACTGGAGACTTTGTTGTAGATGTCGGTAGAGAATATGAGCCAAAAAGAAATCGTTTTGATCATCATCAACTTGGGGTTGCTCCAAGAGAAAATGGTATCCCGTATTCAAGTATTGGTTTGGTATGGAAAGAGTATGGTGAAAAAATTACTAAAAGTTCTAGGGCCGCAAAGATTGTAGAAGAGCGTCTTGTGATGCCGATTGACGCTGGTGACAACGGTTTTGATCTTTTTACAGCTTTACACAAAGATGTTTCGCCTTACACTGTTTCTTCGCTTTTAGGAAGTTTCGTGCCAACTTCGACAGAAGAAAAAACTTTTGATGAAGCTTTTTTCGAAAGCTTAGAAATTGTAAAACAAGTTCTTGCTCGTGAAATTGCTCACGCTGTTGAACAGGTAGAAGTAGAAGATAAATTTGAAGAAGCTTTCAAGGTTGCAAAAGATAAGCGCATTGTGGTTTTAGACACGCCGTCTACTTCGTGGAAGAAAAAAGCTTTGGAGCACAAAGAAGTACTTTTTGTAGTTCATCCTTACGATGAAGGTTCATTTTCTGCACGTACTGTTAGAAAAGAAAAAGATGGATTCGAAGCAAGACTTTCTTTTCCTGACATGTGGGCGGGTAAAGAGGGGGAAGAGTTGCAGATGGTTACAGGGGTAAAAGATGCAAAATTTTGTCATTTAAAAAAATTTGTTGCTTTTGCAACTTCAAAAGAAGGTGCGATAGAGTTGGCGGAAAAAGCATTAGCATTGAGTTAAGATTATTTATAAAATAAAAAAATATGGCATTAGTTGATGAATTGGAAGTTTTTATAAAAGCAGGAAAAGGAGGCGACGGAGTTGTGCGTTTTAGACATGACAAAAATAAAGAATTCTCAGGGCCTTCTGGGGGAAATGGTGGTAGAGGAGGAGATGTTTTTATCCACGCTGTTTCAGACATTGGACTTCTTTCAAATTATAAAAATAAAAAAAAGTTTAAAGCAGAAGACGGTCAAGCGGGTATGAAAGATAGTTGTCACGGAAAAGACGGAGAGGATCTAGTGATCGATTTACCTGTTGGAAGTATTGTGACAAATGTTTTGACCTATGAAAAATTTTCTCTTGATGTTGTCGGTGAAAAAAAACTTATTTTAAAGGGTGGGCGAGGAGGCCTTGGTAACGAACACTTTAAAGGTTCTACAAACCAAACACCTGAAGAGTTCACATTACGGACAGTTGGGGAAGAAGCAGATTTTAAAATAGAGCTTGAGATGTTTGCAGACGTGGGGCTTATTGGTTTTCCAAATGCTGGAAAAAGCTCTCTTTTAAATGCTGTTTCAAACGCTCATGCAAAAGTAGGAAATTATCAATTTACAACACTTGAGCCAAATCTTGGAAGTTGCTTCGGAGTGATTATTGCTGATATTCCAGGGCTCATTGAAGGAGCAAACGAAGGAAAAGGTTTGGGACACAAATTTTTAAAACACATCAAGCGTACAAAACTTCTAGCGCACCTTATCCCTGCTGAAAGTGAAGATATAAAAGGTTCTTACAAAACAATTAGAGATGAGGTCTTGCAATACGACCCTACGATGGCAGACAAAAAAGAAATTGTAGTTCTTACAAAAACCGACATGGTAACTCCGGAGGAGCTCGAGAAAAAAATAAAAGAAATTAAAAAAATAAACAAAGATGTTTTTTCTATTTCAGTTTTAGACGACGATTCTATAAAAAAGTTTAGAGACGATCTTGTAAAGCTTATAAAAAATAATCCAAACTAGTTGGATTTTAGATGGTTTGTGGTTGAGCTTCTTGCTTATCCACGCTAATATTTTGAAGCTCTCCATTTGTTGGGTTTTTTATAGTAACTCCACATCGTGTGCACTCAGTGGTTGTGGTGCCTACATAGACCAGAAACTTTTTTTTGCATGTCGGGCATTCACAGTCAATGATATGCTGTTCTGACATAAAGTACGATTGGTTTACAAAATACTACCAAAAAAATACTCCGCAATAAAGCGGAGGGATGTTAAGTGCTTGGGTCGCATTCAGGACAGCGACCTTCACATTCGTCGGTCCAGTATTCGTGCCGACAGATTTCACATCTGACCCTTATTTTCGACACAGCGGGAGATTGTGGGGGTCGAGGTTTGGGACTTTGAAATAGGGATCGTATGTAACGTAATATTTTTTGCCACATAGGGTTGGAACAGGTTTAAAAATGATGCTATCATAAATTTCATGGAAAAGAAATATATACCAACAATTGGGCTAGAAATTCACGCAGAGCTTAAAACTAAAAGCAAGATGTTTTGTGGTTGTAAAAATGACCCAGACGAAGAAAAACCAAATGTAAATGTTTGCCCTGTTTGTATGGGACATCCCGGGACTATCCCGTTTCCAAACAAAGAAGCAATAAAACATGTTTTGAAAGTGGGGGTTGCGGTAGGTGGTAAGCTCGCCGATTTTACAGAATTTGATCGTAAGAATTATTTTTACCCAGATATTCCAAAGGGTTATCAGATAAGTCAGTACAAGTACCCACTTGTCTCAGGTGGAAGTCTAAAAGGTGTGGAACTTACTCGAATTCACTTAGAAGAAGACACTGCTAAGTCTAGCCATGACAAAGGGGATTACAGTTTGGTTGATTTCAATCGCTCATCTTTGCCTTTGATGGAACTTGTGACTGAGCCGGTAATTCATGATGCAAAAACCGCAGGAGATTTTGCGCGCGAGCTTCAGCTTATTTTGCGCTACCTAGATGTTTCCGAAGCAAATATGGAAAAAGGAGAAATGCGTGTAGAAGCAAACATTTCAATTTCTGATGATCCAAATGTTTTGGGAACAAAAGTAGAAGTAAAAAATCTAAACTCTTTTAAGGTTGTAGAAAAAGCAATTGAATATGAAGTCTCCAGACATATTGCTTTGTTAGAGGCAGGTGAAAAAGTAGTTCAAGAAACAAGAGGTTTTGATGAAAATACCGGAAAAACTTTTTCTCAGAGAACTAAGGAGGACGCCCATGATTACCGGTATTTTCCAGAGCCAGATATTCCAAAGTTTAAACTTTCTCTAATTCCAGAATTTTCTCCAGAAAATTTGAAAAAAGAATTGCCAGAACTTCCAGAAGAAAAAAGAAAGAGACTTAAAGAGGTTTACGGTATCAAGGAAGCCGACGTAGAAGTGTATGTACAAAATATTTCCATTGCAAACTTTTTTGAAAGGACTATCGAAAATTTCTGCGACGATAAAGAGTGTGTAATTTTGGCTTCAAACTATATAGTTTCAGATTTGATGGGGCTTATGAAAACAAGCGAAGGGTCTTTCGGTCAACTTTTTCCAAGTGACTTTGGAAAACTAATTCAGCTTCTTAAAACAGGAAAACTTTCTTCTCGTGGTACAAAAGACACTTTGGCGGTTTTGTTTGCGGAAGGTGGAGATCCAGAAAAAATTGCTGAAGAAAAAGGTTGGATTTTAAAAAATGATCCTGAGGCACTTAAAAAGATTTTAGAAAAAATAGTGAGCGAAAATTCGAAAGTTGTAGAGGAGTTTAAGAGTGGAAAAGATTCCGCTGTAAATTCTCTGATTGGTGTTGCTATGAAAGAAACAAAAGGAAGTGCAAGTCCGCAAGCAATTCGAGAAACTTTAATTTCAATTTTAAATTCATAAAAAATAGCAACCATAACTTAACTGGTTGCTTTACGCTATTCTTGCGCGTTCGGTTTCTTCTTGTCGTAGGTACTCACCGATTGCCATGTCGTATCGGCTGGTCTCCTCGAACACCCTGGCGGCGAGGTACAGACGAAACCTGAGAGAAGTTTGGTTGTTGTTTGCCATGAGGTTGCTGAGTACAGATCTGTAATCACCTGGATCGGACACGACGGTGACATTACCGTGGTTTTTGGCAGCGCTTCGAAGCATTGCGGGGCCACCGATGTCGATCTGTTCGACCGCTTCTTCGAACTCTACACCACGAGCGATTGTGGCTTGGAAAGGGTAGAGGTTCACAACAACCATGTCGATGTCTTCGATTGCAAGCTCGGCTGCTTTGACTTGGTCTTCTTCGACATCACGACGGTACAAAATACCCCCGTGCACTTTCGGGTGGAGTGTTTTAAGGCGCCCGTCGAAACATTCCGGGAAGCCAGTGTAGTCTGATACATCAGTGACTGCCAAATCAGCGTTTCGAAGTGCTTTGGCGGTTCCTCCGGTTGAAAGAAGGGTGTAACCAAAGCCTATTAAGGCTTTGGCAAACTCAACAATTCCGTTTTTGTCCGAAACTGACAGCAGAGCGTATCTTTTTTTCATGGTTTCTGTGGTTGGTTTGTGGAGAGGTTCCTTTCGCAAGAATTTTGAAAGAAGAACTGTGTTTAATCTAGCAAACCACATCTTTTTTGCAATAGAGAGAAAAACTTATGATAGAATTATTGTATGGATCGAAATCAAAAAATAAAAATTGCTATAAATGGCGCAGGGCGCATAGGTAGGGCTTTTTATAAACTCTCTCAAAATTTTAAAGAAATTGAAATCGTTGCGATTAATGATCTCGCAGACATTGAAAACATTGCGTACCTTCTAAAATTCGACAGTGCGTACGGTAGAAGCGGATTTTCTGTAGAAGTTGCTCCCGACAAAAAAACACTTTTAATTGCTGGAAAAAGAGTAGCTTACTTAAGTGAAAAAGATCCAACTCTACTTCCTTGGGGCGCGCTCGATGTGGATATTGTAATTGAATCAACCGGATTTTTTACTTCGTACGAAAAAGCTTCGGCTCACATAAAAGCAGGAGCAAAGCGAGTGGTAATCTCTGCTCCTTCTAAAGACGAAGCCGGAAGTGCGGTAGTTACCCCGACAGTTTTACTTGGTATCAATGAAAAAGATTTAGAAACTTGCCCGGTGACTTCAAACGCAAGTTGTACTACAAACGCTACCAGTCCAGTAATTGCGATCTTAGATGAAAGTATTGGAATTGAAAAAGCGATTCTTTCTACTGTGCATGGGTACACAGCAAGTCAGTCTCTGGTGGATTCTCCAAGTAAAAAAGATTGGAAAGAAGGTCGCGCGGCGGCACAAAATATAGTACCCACTTCAACAGGTGCTGCGATTGCGGTAACAAAAGCACTTCCACAACTCGAAGGAAGATTTGACGGAATTTCTATGCGTGTACCTGTGATCGCAGGATCTATTGCCGACATTACTTTTCTTACAAAACGCCCAACAACAGTTGAAGAAGTAAATGCACTTCTGACAAAAGCTTCTAAAGAAGAACGCTGGAAAGATGTTTTTGAAGTTACAAATGATCCGCTAGTTTCTTCAGATATTGTAGGATGTACATATGCTTCCATCGCAGACCTTTCTTTAACTCGTGTTGTAGATAAAAACTTAGTAAAAGTTTGCGCTTGGTACGACAATGAAATAGGGTATACTCATGCTTTGGTGATGCATGCTATAAAGGCTTTCCATGCACCGAAGCTTATCATTAAATAATATTTTATAAATATGGAATATGTTATTCTTGCGGTAGTTATCTTTACAGCATTTTGGTCTCTAGGTCTTATCAGAAAATCTAAAACCACTTTACCGATTGAGAAAAAGAAAAGTCTGTTGTTTTGGTCAAAAATACTGTTGTTGCCTTTAATAACCTCTGTCATGCTTGTCTTATATATGTTATATCTTGGAAGCCAAGGAAAATTAACATGGTAAGTATTAGTAATTAAGGATAGAATCATAATTATTTATTGGTTTCGTTTTACATAGAATATGTCTAAAATTTATTTCGCTAGTGATCACGGAGGGTTTGAATTGAAACAAAAGCTAATTCCATTTGTTTCTTCTTTAGGGTACGAAGTAGAGGATTTCGGAAACACGGTTTTAGATCCTGAAGACGACTATCCTGATTTTGTGATTCCACTTTCAAAAAAAGTCTCAAGCGAACCTGATTCAAAGGGGATCATTTTAGGTGGTTCTGGGCAAGGGGAGGCAATCGTTGCAAATAGATTCAGAGGAGTGCGAGCGATGGTTTTCAATGGTCAATATGAACCAAAAGAAGGTAGACCAATTCCGCCCGAGATTCACACTTCTCGTGAACACAATGATTCAAATGTCCTTTCTTTAGGTGCTCGTTTTTTAAACGAAGCTGAAGCAAAACAAGCCGTAAAAGAGTGGCTCGAAACTCCTTTTCCAGGAGAAGAAAGACATGTTCGTAGAATTAAAAAAATCGACGCGATAACTCAATAAAAAAAATGACAGCAATTCCTGCAATTTTGCCTTACTCATATAGCGAACTCGAAGAAAAACTAGCCCTCTTAAAAGGCGCTACAGATTTTGTTCAAATAGATATTACAGACGGAAAGTTTGCGGGTAGAGCTTCTTGGCCGGTAAACAAGCCGGACGAAAATTTTGAAGCTATTGTAAATCAAGAAAAAGGAATGCCTTTCTGGGAAGATTTTGATTTTGAGATTGATCTAATGTGTCAAAATCCATTTTCTTTGGCCAATGATTTTATTTCCGCTGGTGTTTCAAAAATTATTTTTCACGCAGACACTCTTTCGCTTTCAGAAGACGCTCTTTTACTTGATCAATTAAAAACTGAAGGGGTGGTAGAAATTGGAATCGCTTGTACAGCAGATACAGATGAAGAACACTTAAAAGATTTTTTGAAATATGCTGATTTTGTACAGGTTATGGGAATACAAAAAATTGGTTTTCAAGGAGAGCCTTTTTATGGAAAATGCTTAGAAAGAATTTCCTGGATCAGGCAAGAACTCCCTCATATAGAAATTTCTGTAGATGGTGCTATGACGCCTGAAACTGCAGAGCTTGTGAAAAATGCAGGTGCAACAAAAATAGTCTCAGGTTCTTTTATTTTAGAAAGTGTGAACCCAATTGAAGCAATCAAAGAGCTTGAAGATTTGGCCTAGTCCCGTTAGAGATCTTGGAAAAATAAAATACCTTTTCCTGTGTTTTGAGTTTGTAAATTTTAAAAATAGAGATATAGCATTTCCTATATCTAATGGGATATAATTAAAACATGGAACATCTCACAGATAGCAAAATAAAATATCTACAAGAGAAAGCAAACGAAATTCGTGAATCTATAATTGAAATGCTTTTAGAGGCGGGAAGTGGGCACACCGCAGGTCCGCTTGGTATGGCAGATATTTTTACTGCACTTTTTTTTCACATACTTAAACACAATCCAAAAAATCCTAGCTGGGAAGATCGTGACCGAGTGGTGCTTTCAAACGGGCACATTTGCCCCGTGTATTATGCAACTCTCGCACACATAGGGTATTTTCCAATTGAAGAATTAAAGACGCTTAGAAAGTTTGGTTCAAGACTTCAAGGTCACCCACACAGAGAATTTTTGCCGATGCTTGAAACTTCATCGGGCCCTCTTGGTAGTGGACTTTCTCAAGCTGTAGGGATGGCGCTTGCAGATAGGCTCGACAATAGCAGGAGTTCTGGAAAACAATTTTATTGCTTTTTAGGAGATGGTGAGCTTGATGAAGGGCAAAACTGGGAAGCCTTTTTGCTTGCAGGAAAAGAAAAATTGCAAAATCTTACAGTTATAATTGATCGCAACAATATTCAAATAGACGGATTTACAGAAGACATCATGCCACTGAATCCACTCGATAAAAAATTAGAAGCTTTTAATTTTCATGTACAAACAATTGACGGCCACGACTTTAGTCAGATCATTGGAGCAATCGGTGAAGCTCACGCTGTTTTTGATCGACCTTCTGTGATCATTGCAAATACAATTCCAGGAAAAGGAGTACCTCAGTTTGAGCGCCGATATGAGTGGCACGGAAAAGCTCCAAATAAAGAGGAGGCAGTGATAGCTTTGCGCGAACTTCATACTCTAGGGGGGAAGATTAGAGCAGAGCACGAATAGGATAGGTAAAAAATCAAAACTCAAAAAGCAAAAATGAAAGTCAAAATTAAGAAGTTAATAAAAAAATATTTTTTATGATTAATAAAATATCTAGAATAACTGGATGGTTATGGGTTGCTTTTATCTTTCTTAGTGTGTCTATTACTTTTGGTGGCGCGCTAGTAATTTTTAGTTCATATATAACTTTGTGTATTTCTTTTGTTGTTGCTATGTTTGTATTTATTTTTAATAAAGACCTGTCTGGTTTTAGGAAGACTACTCCAATTCTTAATCTACTGTGTGGTTTTATTTTGTGGTGTAGTTTTGCTTTCTCTCCAATACTAGCTTTTTTTGGTATTCGAGATAATTATGTAGTAGCAAGCGTTGTCACTTCGGCAAGTGTGGTTTTTACTTTTTATTTATTTTATAGGTTAATAAGAGAATTAAAATAGAGTTTTGCTATGTTTAGGTTACAGAAAGACGTAAAAAAATACTTGAAGGAAAGAGGTTGGGATAAACTTGCGCCTGCTGATTTGGCAAAGTCGGTTTCGATAGAAGCAGGGGAGCTCTTAGAACATTTTCAGTGGTCAAATCCAACAGCAGAGGAAATAAAAAAAGATAAAGAAAGGTTTGAAGAGATTCAGAGTGAAGTAGCAGATATTTTTATCTATTGCTTAGATATAGCTGATAGACTCGGATTTGATATGGAAAAGACAGCGTATAAAAAACTTGATAAGGTGAAGAAAAAGTACCCAGCTAAGCTTTTTAAAGAGAACGAAGCGGTTCCAGGGACTGATCTTTATTGGAAAATAAAGTCAGAGTATAGAAAGAAGAATAATTTATCTTAGAAAATATGGTGTGTTACAATTATCTATATAAAAAATATGAGTAAGTTGCTTCTATACGTTAGTTTGTTAATAGGTCCATGGTTGTTCATGTTTATATCCATGAATTTTTTAGGAGGTGTTTTTATACCTGAGAATGGAAACTCTACTCTAATGGTCTGGGTACAGCTGATAACTAGTTCGATGGTTCTTTTTTTAACTTTAAGAGAATTATTGAAGGATACGGTGTCTCGAAGTGGTAAAGTTATAAGCGCATTATTTTTTGTAGTATCTATTTATTTCTGCTCTCGTTGTATATTATTTTTTATTAAACTTTATTTATAGTTTTAAATTAAATTCTTACTTTGTAAGTACACCTTTAATTCTTCGGCACTTGAATCAGTTAAAATGTCTCCGTCTATGTCTATCGTAGGGCATTTAAAAACCCCACTTTTTTCTGAAGCTTCTTTTTTGTACTCTTCGTTTTCCGTCATGTTTCTTTCTTCAAACGGAAGATTCTTTGATTTTAAAAACTCTAGAGTTTCAATACCCCAAGGGCAACCTGTTTTTGTATAGACGATTATTTTCATATCTTTAATTATAGTATTTTGCGGAATAATCTGAAAGTCGGGTATAATATTTGTATGTTAAGTGAAAAACTAAATTCAAAAATATTTGATAAAAATTGCGAACAGGTGCCGATACGTAAGGGTGAGCTCGGGGTAGGGACCTGAGCGCAAGGCCGGAGCGCGACGGCGCGAGGTGGGGTCGCGGAATTTTCTAGCAAGAAAATATCTGTGACTGGGAGAAGGTCTATATAAAAAATGTTAAATATAAATGCAAAACTAAATAGTAAAATCTTCGACAAGGATTGTGAGCAAGTTCCTATCCGTAAAGGGTTAGGAGAAGGCCTCCTCCTCGCCGGTGAAAAAGATTCACAAATTGTTGCCCTTTGTGCTGATCTTACAGAATCTACTCAAATGCACCTATTTAAAAACAAATTTCCCGAGCGTTTTGTTGAAATGGGAGTAGCTGAGCAAAACCTTGCATCAGTTGCAAGTGGAATGGCGGCCATGGGAAAAATTCCTG
>CAZIMQ010000007.1:0-16754 GCA_964540495.1 uncultured Candidatus Saccharibacteria bacterium
AGTACCGAAACCTCCAGGGAAAAATAGACAAGCGTCTGTAGAATACGACATCGAAACTTTTCTCGTAAAGAAAAAGTAGAAAGGAATTTCGTCGTTTACGTATTTGTTAGTGACTTGTTCATGATTTAGTCGGATTGTAAGACCAACAGACTTTCCTCCAGCTTCACTTGCTCCACGGTTGGCTGCTTCCATGATTCCAGGACCCCCACCAGAAAGAACAGCGTAGTCTAGTTCTTTCACAATCTTGTGTGCTAAGGTGCATGCTTTTTGATAATCAGGGTGAGTTTCTGGCAATCGAGCAGATCCATAAAAAGTAACAGCTGTTTTGTAAGACTGAATTGTAGATATTCCTTGTCGAAGCTCCTCTTGCACCATGCACACCTCTGTCTCAGTGCCATCGTGACCGTTTAATTTAATACAACCTTCTTTGATTTCTTCTAAACTAACTTTTCTATGTTTTTTTCCTGTATTTATATTTTGATCCATAAAGACATCTTACTTTAATCCAGTATTTCTTTCAATCAAAGCACCCTTGCGTCGATCAGAAAAACCTTTTTTTCTTTTAAAATTTGAAATTTTTTGACAAATGACCAATAAAAGGAAGCTCTTTTTCCTTTTTTCTGATCACATTTACGATACCTACAATTGAAAGCACGAAAGCAAAAAGATTAACAATGCTCACTATCCCCCACATACTGTAAAACATTTGACCGAAAAGCCACAAAATTAATTCAATTGAGAACAAAACTAAACCCTGCTTTGTGTGAAATTTTACAAAAGAGTTTTCTTTTCCAAAAAGAAAAGAAAGGATCACGAGAGGACCAACATAAGTACAGATCGCTAGGAACAAATTTTTGTCTTCACCACTAAGTGGATTTTGTGCTACAGGAACTTGATTTTGAGAGTCCATATTTTTTTAAATTAATATTAAATAAGCAAGTTAATTATAACAGTTTAATCAGGAATCCATAGAGCCAATTGACAAAAAATTGCTTAGTAATAACCTATAGAGTAGTCAACCAACCGATTCAACCCATGAACGATCCTGAACCTGCTCCTATCACAGTCAGACGCCCTCGTAACTCAACTAAGTTTTTCATCATGAATGAAAACGGCACCCTAATTGCCGAATTTCAAAATGGGTTAATGGAGGGGGTTACGTTTAACACCACTTTACCTAACCTTACTATTAAAAGGGAGGGGGGACCTACACTGATTACCAGCGGTGCTCTTGTGGGAACCAAACTGCAATTTGGTGATGAAAAGAAGTTCGTAATGCCGAGTGAAGTGGTAGTGACAGCGATAATACACTACGATCCAAGAGAACGGTGTTTTTTCAACCCTGAAACAGGTAACCGAGTCGACAGTGCAGACTTCGTCGTTTTCGACCAAGGCCTGATCACAGCCGGATGGATCAAAAGAACCTAATCACCCACTCAAAGGGTGATATTTTTTTACCGTTCTGATAATTCTTTTAAAACATCAAGAGCTTTTACCCACATGGCTTCAAACTCAGTTTTCATTTCTTCATTTATATCCATGTCCACAGAGACTTCAGTACCTCCATCTTTTTCTACAAAAGTGTAGTTTTCAAAAGCCGGAGTCCATTTTTTCACCTCTTCACTTGTAGTGTCTACTACCCCCTCGTTTATAAACCCAAGGTGTTCAACAGAGATAAATTCGTGTGGGCGATTTTCTCTTATACGACTGTACATTCCACCCTCTTTACCAGTTTCAGGGTTTGGTCCTAGAAATTTCATTTCCGATCCCTCACTCCAATCCCCTACAAAATATGACCCTACACAAAAAGGCACCGTCCACTCCTTATATCCCTCTAAACTAAGCATTTTGTCCCAGACTTTTTCCTTTGGAGCGTTTATAAACTTTGAAAAATGTATTTTTTGCATATATTTTTTATTATTTACCTTCAAAAGCTTCTTTTAATTTAGCTATATCAAACTTTTTCATTTGTAAAAAAACCTGAGTCACCCTATCAATCTTTTCCCTATCCCCCGACTCCATCATTTCCTCCATGACAGTTGGTGTAATCTGCCAAGATACGCCAAATTTATCTTTTACCCAACCACACTGCTCTGCTTCAGGAACCGCAGAAAGTTTTTCAGTGTAAAAATCAATTTCTTCTTGAGTTTCGCAATTTATTATAAACGAAACTGCTTCATTAAAGAAAAATTCATGCTGGTCCCCACTTCCGTCCATCGCCACAAACCACTCATTTGAAAGGGAAAAGTCAGTAAACATGACATTACCTTCTGTATTTGGCTCTTGTCCAGGGCCATACAGAGCAAGGGCTCCTCTTTTTGAGTCTTTAAAAATTGATATGTAAAAATCGGAGGCCTCGAGAGCTTTTCCATTTTTATCTCCTACAAATAGAAGTGTAGGAATTATAGCTGGTCTTTCTTCACCATTTGGATTGGTCAAAATCAGTTGCCAAGAAAAGCCATATTTGTCTTCTACCCAGCCGTACCTTTCGCTAAAAGGGTATTTGTCGATCGGCATCAATACTTTTCCGCCGTCAATTAGTTTATTCCAAACTTCATCAATTCTTGTTTTTGCATTTGGGTCTTTCGATGGATCAAAATTGACCATAAAAGAAATCGAGGGGTTAAATTTAAAGTAAGGCCCTGCACTGATCGCTCTAAATTCTTGACCACAAAGAGAAAAATTTACAACGTCGCAATCTCCAGATGGTGTATCTGTAATAGTCGTAACACTTTTTACTTTGGAATTTTCAAAAACGGTTGCGTAAAAAGCCGTTGCTTCTTTCGCCTGCTTATCGAACCAAAGATGTGGAATTATTTTTTGCATATATTTTTTAATAATTAAAAATCAATTTTACCAAACTCAAGGATTTGAAGCTATATCTTTAGTTACAAAAATATGCAAATGATGATGGGTTGGAATAGTTTTCATGCGTGGTGTAGATTCGAGAATGGCGTCATAAAAATTTAAAGAATTTGCTTTAATTTCTAAAAGCTCTGATTTTTCCTCTTCTGTAAGTTCGGATTCTTTTGCGTGTCTAATTGGCGAAATCATGTGGTGCGTTTCTGCAATCAAATCATAAGGAAAATCGTTTTTAGTAATTTTCCAATATTTAAAAGTCTTAATCGGCTCTTGATCACAAATAACACACCTATTGTCCATACCGCCACTTTTTTTAAAATCACTATATATTTGCTCTAATGCTTTTGATCGAAGCGAGTGACTCATGTTTGTGAAATTATTTTTTATAATATTCTAACACAGCCTTTGTACCAGCTAAATTTTTTTCATATTCGATTGCTTCGTGCGTTGTGAGCTCTACAGAAACAGCAGGAATTCCAATCGAAGCAAGCCACGCATCTGCGTCGCCTGTAGTTTGGTAGGAATCGAAAGTAGAAAATGCTTTATAGCCCGATGCTTTTGCGTATGTGTTCATGAGTGTCATCGTTTCTGGTAAAATTCCTTTTTCGCACTCTGAAGCGTAAACCGCTCCGGCTTGACTGTGCCAAAAAACTACAGCAGACGGCTTTGTTTTCAAAGCAAAATCTCTAAAAACTTTCGCTTCCGGTTCTGAAAACGGCGCAGTTCCTGCACTGACGATGTTTTCCCTCCAAACACTTTCAGGTTTCCATTTACAATCAAAGTTTCGGTTCAGATCAACTTCGTTTGCATTGAATCTTCCAGGCTCTATAGCTTTGCCCGCAGGTATGTCACTTGCCACGAATCGCCCTTCTTTTCCCACGATTTTATATACTCCATCAGGATTTAAAGAAGGAATGATTGTGATTTTTAAATTGAGAGGCACAGCACTTGGATTTGCTTCAAAAAAATCCATCATCTTGTACGCGAGAACTACACTGTTCCATTCGTAGCCTCCGTGAATTCCACCTACAAATAAAAGGTTTTTCTCTCCAGAGCCATATGTGAAAGCTTCGATGCTACGCCCTTCGACTGATTTTCCGATCACTTCACTTTTAGAAACCACTTCTACTTCAGGAACAATTTCCACAGGAGCCTCAGGAATTTCTTTTTTTTGAAAAAAGAAGAAAGCAAGGACAACTAAGAGTAAAATGATTACGCCCGACCACAAAGCTCTTTTTTTAAGAGGGTTTTCCATTTTTTATTTTTTTTAGATGCTTTTATTTTGTGTAAAGCTTGATGAGCGCTTCGATTCCCTTTTTGTTTTTGTCCCACTCTACATCTGTGTGGTTTGTAAGGAGTACACTTGTTGCAGGAATTTTTTTCATTGCAAACCAGTTCACCATGTCTCCATTTGTCACATAGAAATCAAAAGTTTCGTGTGCAGGGTAGCCAGACGCTTTTGCAAAAGTTTCTGTGATTTTCTTTGTTTCAGGCAAGATTCCTTCTCCGCACTCTGAAGCGTAGACACCACCAGCGGCGCTATACCAAGCAACAATAGCCTTTATGTCGTGACTTTCTACATATTGCTTGATAGCAACACTTTCTGGCTCAGAAAAGACAGTTTTTCCTCCACTTACTTGGCGAGTTTGCCACACACCGACAGATTTCCAATCACAGTCAAAGTTTCGACTAAGATCCACCTTGTTTGCGTTAAATCGGCTCGCAACAAGCACGTCTTGAGAAGTAGAAACATCTGCTTTTGTAAATCGTCCGTCTTTTCCTGTAGCATTTTGTAGTCCGTCAGGATTCAAAACAGGAATAATTGTAATTTTTATGTTACTTGGAATCGCACTTGGATTTGCTTTGAAGTAATCAAGCGCTTCAAACATTACAGAAGAAGTGTTCCAAGAGTACCCTCCGTGAATTCCTCCAATAAGAAGAATTCGCGTGTCTCCTGTTCCAAAGTTGTAAGCTTTGATTTCGCGACCTTCTACTGATTTTCCAATCACTATTTCAGCTCCTTCTTCTTTAGGAGTTGTGTCTTCTACTGTAGTTGTAGCTACTTGTTCTTCTGTATTTGGGTTTGGATTTACAGCTTCAGGTTTTGGAAGCTTACTTTGATTAAAGAAATAAATACCGAGAATTATGATAATGATGAGAGCGAGAAATGATAAGAAGTTTTTCATAGATTAATTATACCACGGATTTTTGAGCTTCAAGTCAAAGAACAAAACTTGATTATATTCATAATTATGTTATAATACTAAATAACCTGAGGAAAAAGCATACTGCTACCCCGTTGGGTACAGTTCTTTGAATTCAGCAACAATAAAACACCACCGCCATGAACAATCCGTACCGACTCCTCGTCTGGTCCCAACAAGTTCTGAACGACCAGAGAAGCAAGGAAAATTCCTACTTCATTCACAGTGCCAAAATGACGCGCTTCTGCATTATCAGCATGACACTCGTCGCATTAATCACTCTCCTCGCCTTTATTTGGCTCGGGTGGGGACCGATGTCCTGCTGGAATGAAGCACTCGCATGGGAAAACAAGGAAATTCCGTTCCTGTGGAACATGCCAGCAATCATGCTTAGCGTGCCAGCCACTGCATTTATGCTGTCAGTGTTTTTGCTTTTTTCCCAACACCAATCAAGTCACGGTAAAATGGTGTTGGTAGGAAAAGCTTATCTGATGCTCAAACAGGACGAATGCTGAACCCAATCAAAAAACGCTGCGGGATTTCCATATCCCCCAGCGTTTTATTTTTTCCTTTTCTTCATATCAACAAAAGACCGTTTTATAATTTTTTTGAGAATTTTTATATCAACTTCGGAAAGTCTCTTTATATACAGACAAGCAACGCTCGTTTTGTGTTTTCCGAGGTTTTTCAGTAGATCGTTGTACTTATCAAACCCAGGCATAATATAGAGAGTTAAATTTTGTTTACGCACAGCAAAAGCAGTAAGGGGCCAATCCCCTTCTTGAGCGCTTCTTTCAGATTTGTAGTGATACACACCAAATCCAACAATATTCGTACCCCAAAGCTTTGCTTTTTCACCAGTTACTTCTTCAAAAATTTGAAGAAGTAAAAGACCATCTTTACATTTTTCTTCCGGCTCAATTGATTTGAGAAATTTAGTTACACTTTCTTTTGTTACTTTTGTTTTAATCTCTGTCATAAATCACTAAACAGTTTTTTAAAAAAATCCAACCAAAATTAGATATAGTCCAACAAGAAGCGTCGCTCCTCCTGCTACAGGAACCAATTTTTTTGAAACTTCCCACTCCGCCGCTTTATCGACAAATCGAGGGTAGATTATAAAAATCGCTCCCTTAAGAAAAGTTCCCCACCCAAGGAAACTTACAAAAGCCTCCCTGAAAGATCCCCAGAAATTGTGTACAGAAATTTGAATAACCCCCACCATCATGGCGAATATTCCAAAAGTAAGACCTGCTAAGGGCTCTTTTTGAATATCTTTGTAAATTCTTACATAAACATCCCGACTTATAAAAATTCCTAAGCCCACCGCGAAAACAATAGGTCCCCAAACCATCGCGAGAAATGTAGTTACATCCATTTTATTTAGATTAAACTTCTAATAGTTAAATTATAGCTTAAATTAATTATTTCTATATTAAACAAAAAGACTAGCGAGAAATGAAATTAGTAGCAAAGTAACAAGACTTGAGAAAATATCTGAGAAGAATTTCTTCCAAGCGATTGATCGATCAGTGTTACTCCAAAGAATTGTTCCACCAATTGTTGGTACTACAAAACAAAACCAGTTTAATACCACAAAACCTAAAGCCATTTTTAGAGGAAAACCATTTTGCACAATCATGGTTGTGATAAACACCACAGCAAAAGCTGTTAAAAAAGAAAGTGCCATTTGCGCTGTGTACATCTTTGGCATCATCGGCTTTGCTTCTTCCATTTTTCTTTTTTGTTCTTCTGGCGAAAGAGTGTCAAAACCAAGAGACTTCATATGAATTTTTCCCATCGGAGTTGCGTTTGAATACCAAAAAGTACCCACAACCGCAGCGACAATAGCACCACCTAAAGAAAGTAAAATTACAGTGATCATAAAAATATAGTTTATATAATAAATAGTAATACTAAAGTGACAAAGTAATTATATCGCAATATACCAGACCAACAAAAAGAGTCCTCCCCACCACCCGAGATCAGAGAGCACTAAGCTTATAGCAATCTTTCTTTGTAAAGACTCTGGCAAAAGTTCTGATTGCTTTCCTTCACGTTCGCGCGCAAGCAAAAAAGGACTTACATAAAAAGACAAAAACAATCCATTAAAAACAAGTGCACAAGCGATAATCGCATGGTAAAAAGGAATTCCAGAAAACGGAGCATTTCGATAGAAAACAAACCCTCCAATAATTACAAAAAAAGTACCTACCCAAATAAGTGGTTTGGTAACTTTGTGTGTGCGGATCGTCGCTTCAGTCCAATAACTAGATTTTCTTCCTAAAAATCCGTGAATATCGATAACCATCACAGCTCCAAGACCGATCACAAACCCTGCAAGTAAAATAAATAATCCGATTACGTCTAAACTAATCATGTTGATAAGTTTATTATACCACTATAAAAATTATTTTAAGTAACTGTCGAAATATATCGCGTGGCAAGTGTAACCACCTATATTTTTTTGAAGATAATCTTGATGATACTCTTCTGCTTTATAAAACTTCCCCAAAGGTTCCAAAGTTGTAACGACTGGATCTTTCCATCGGCCAGACTTGTTTACAATTTCAATAAAATCTTCTCCTTCTTTTTTTTCTTCTTCATTTCCATAAAAAATCGCTGAGCGATAAGAAGTACCAACGTCGTTTCCTTGGCGATTTAAAGTTGTGGGATTGTGAATTTGAAAAAAGAAATCTAAAAGTTTTTTATAGGTAGTTTTGATTGGGTCATATTCGATTTCCACAGCTTCAGCGTGCCCAGGGTGGTTTTCATATGTTGGGTTTTCATTTTGCCCACCAGTGTAGCCAACTTCAGTGTTTACAACCCCTTCCTGTGAACGGATCAAATCTTCTAATCCCCAAAAACAACCTCCCGCCAATACAATTTTCTTAGTCATAAATTTATTTTACCTCAACCAATACTTCATTTCGCGTCATCCACGGAGGAGTCCCCGGTGCATTGTATCCTGCGTAAGAAGTGTTTCCTACTGTCTCCACACCGTCATCAGCAAGAGCTGCGAGTAGTTTCTCCTGCATTTGTTTTATTCGCGCGTCTGAACGGTACCAAGAAAAACGCATTACTGCATATTTTTTAGTTGGAATCATAACTATTTTTACTCGTGGATCAGTAGGTGTTGGCAGAGTCTCAAGTGTGTAAGATTTAGGCATACCAAAAGAAATTATTTGAGAGTCTCCTTCACTCGTCGCTATCACAGGCGCTGTCATAGCAATGCTTTCTGAAACTTTACCCACCTCTTGTTTTTGAGAAACCACAGGGGCCGTCATGGCAATACTTTCTTTTTTAGTATTTCCTCCAAAAATGTACCCTGCCACAATACTAAAACCACTACCCATGGCTTCTCCACGAGAACCTTTTACCGTTGTTTGAGCAACGATATGTTCAGGATATTCACGTATCTCGTAGTTGCTCATTTTTTTCACAACTGTGTAGTCTGCTTGCTCAACACGAGAACCAAAAAAACCCCAAAGAGACCAGAGCACTAGAATACTAACAAAAGTCAGAATGATATAGATCATATTTTTCTTCATTGCAATATTTTTATTAATTTTAAGACCAAATTAATTTTAGGTTTTTAGTTATCTTGCTTTAGCAATCATAACATACTAATTGTTTTAGATTTGGTTTTGAAATTTAAAATCGTAGGTGGCCCTAATTTTCCCAAAAAATTGACTTTTGGGTATAAAAAAATTAAGGTGAACAAAGAAAAAATCAAACGTTCTCCATATCATGGACACAAAACTATTTATTACAGGTCAAGTCTGGGCAATGCCAGAAATATCAAAAGTAGTGCCTTCTGGAGAAATAAAAATCGCTTTAAAGAGGCACTTTCGTGGCGACTGGGGCGATCTTGTGGACCAAGACCGAAACGCCAACGATAACGCCTTACAAAATGATGGGCAGTTACTTTCTGCGTATGTCTCGAAATCCAATACTCGGTTCTGGATCATCACCGAAGCAGACCGTTCGCAAACAACGGTGCTGTTGCCAAGTGAATATTAGGCAAGTAATTCAATAGCCCTCAAACAAACCACCAAAACTTGGTGGTATTTTTTATTTTAAATTCTTTACCTTATTGAGAAAGGTTTGAGCTAGCGGAGCTCATACCCTGGGTTTATTAAGCATCATTCCACTCACTGTTTTCATAGTTATAGACAGCAATCCTTTTTCCGTTTACAATCTGCCCATCTTCGTAATAAGAAACTTCGATCGATGTCCATGAAGTCATTACGCCGTTGGGCATTATCCCTTTCCTCTGATACAAATATTCCGTAGTTTCTCCTGGTTTTTCACCCTCAATTCTCATATCAAGTAATGTAACCCCTTCTTGATCCGAAAGCTCTCTTATTATAGCTAGTTTTTCTGGCGACTCTACAAACCGAGTAATAATTGCCATTATTTCCTCCCTTGTTGGGGTATGTTCCGGACCGTATTCAAATTGATTTTTCATTGAATAATGATAGCATAGGGAAAATTAGTATAGAAAATGAAAAGTTATCAAAATTCAAGAAATTTTGTTTTTTCTAATCCCAAAAAAATCCTCATATCTCTAACTGAAGAATGATCAACCTCCCCTAACCAAAAACTATTTTCAGAAAATGGAGTTATTACATTATATGTTTCTTTAAACAAAACGTCTCCTTTTGTTAAGAACATTGCATAATCAACTTCCGGAAAATATTTTTTAAACAATTTCTCAAACATTAACACATCATTATTAAAATAAACCATCATTAAATCTTCTTCAGGAATCTTTTCTAACAAAGCCATTACAACTTGTACCTCTTTGAAATATCCTGACCTACGCGCTATTTCATAATCACTTAAGTTGAAACTTTTTAACGTTAACAAGTCAGTAATTCCCTCATTTACAAAAACAGGTAATTGGGATCCTGAGTTTGAGTAGTGATGAAATAATTCATGGAGTAGCGTACTTAGGTAAACAAAAGAATCTTGACCAGGGACAATACGCATATAAATATTCTTAATATCCAGGAAATACATCCCGTTACTCAATTCTTTTTTTTGATCCTCCAAAATACTTAAAGTATCTTTCTCAACATTTGCTTTTAAATTAATCATTTCGTCATACTGCGAATAAAGAACTTTTTTATTTTCTTGGCAAGTATTCGCAGACTCTCTGCTTATATTTTTATTTTCATTAATTTTTTGTGCAAATTCAGTACAATCAGAATAACGTTTTGATAAAACACAATTTTTCTGATAATCATCCTCTTGACTATTAACTAGTTTTAAATTTTTTTCATCAATTATTTTACATTCAGCTAAAATATTTTCATTTAGACTAATTATTTTTTGAAAATCATTTACAATATCAGCATTTATCTCGACCTGCTTTTTTTTAAGAAAAGGTACATATTTTTCATCAGTTAAATAAGACACCGTGGGTTGTTTTAAGTTTTTAAAAGCAGAAACAATTAAAGGATTCGTGCTATTTCTTAAATGATTAAACGCCAATTCAATAATCACTTGATCTGTTTCATTTTCTGAAAAATCTGTATAAACAACACTATTTGTCTCGGAAATATAAAAAGTTCTACCCTCCTTGTCCCTTCCAACAAGTTTAACAAGCAAAGGAAGAACAAGAGCGTTATAGGCATTCAGCTTTTCTTCTTTTTTCAAGCCTCTTTTTGCAAGAACTACACCAAATTCTCCAGAAGCATCGTAAACATCAATTATTTCTGAAGCGGATTGAATTTTTCTAATTATTTCTTCATTGTCACTAATCACCCCAATCAAAGCCTCTTTCTTATGTAAAAACATATCTGTGTACCCAAAAACAAATGCAAAACCAAAAGAAATAAAAAAAATAAAGATAAAAATACTTATAAAAAACCCACTTCCTATTAACTGAACACCTAAAAAACGAATGAATGCTTTCCTCCACCCACTTTGTTCTATTTTTTTTAATTTAAACAATCTAATAAGTAAAAAAATCTCAATAAACAAAACATGAGCGACTGAGCATAAAAAAATAGTAACAATGAAACCTTCAGAAGCATTCTCCATTGCGTACCAAAACGTAGACCACAACCCACCGACAGAAAAAGTTGAACTTAAATATTGACTATCCTTCACTGTAAAAATGTAAACAAGTGAAATAATTACAGAAATAATAGACAAAAGAGGGAGCCAAAATTTAAACAATTTTTGAAAAGAAAAATTTTGCATATTTTTTATTTATTCAAATATACTAAGCATTAAAATCGAAATGATGCCGATAATCACTGCGATAATTTGCAAAAGAGAAAGTTGCTCTTTAAAAATCACAAATCCAATGAGCAAAAATCCCACAGTGCTGATAATCGCCCAAATAACAGAAGTTACAATTAAACCTTCTCGTAGCAATGTTGGAATGTAAAAAAATCCAGACAAAAAGTACCCAAGAAATGCAACAAACAAAAGAATAGGCTTATGACTTACAGACCAAGCCTTAGCTGCGTAGTCCCCCATCACTACCGAAAGCGACGCAAGGAGAATGAGCCCTATGACAGGAATTGATCCAAGAAGAGTTATGTAAGCTTTAATCATTTTTTATTTAAATAAATTTGGTAGATTTTTATAACCTTATTTTATCAGGCTCTAGGTTTTGATTCTAGTCAGTCTAATTTTTTAAAACCCTGAACCAAAAATTTTATAAAAATAAAGCGAGATGATTAGTCTCGCCTTTTGAACCCTGCTTATTCAGCTTCGATTCTTTCGATCACTTCGAGCACGTGTTTTGCGTGTTCAAGGTTTGGTAATCGACAGGGACCTTCGCCACGAATCTCATCAAAGAATGCTGCCATCTCATCCATGTAGCCATCGTTCTGCAGACCTATACCAAGATCACGCTCTTTCCAAATAGAACCGGATCGTTTCTCTTCGAGCGTTTCTCCCGTAAGAGTTACATTTCGCAGACTATCCAGATGTACTAAAGCGCCACTTGCAAGAACTCCTGAAGCCTTAAATGTGAATGCTTGGGCAGAGTTGGTTGCGAACAAACTCACAAGCTTACATCGTTCAGTCATAAATGATGCAGCAAGCGAATCTGTCTCCCCAATAATCGACCATGCAACATTTCGAACTTCAATCACCCTACCCGCACTAGCAGTAACAAAATCTACTGCATGAGTGAGGTGTGTAAGCGAGAACGATCTGCGCTGATCCATTTCCCATCTACTTCCATTTGGACCAGATCCGAGGTAAGTAACCTGCAGACACATGAGGTCATTGTTTGCCACCAGATCAATGAACCGACTCGCACCTCCCATGTAGCGGAAGGTGTGGCCGACACGAAAAACGAGACCGTTCGCTCTCTGCTTTCCAAGAATCTGACCTAGAGCAGTTGCACTTGATGCAGCAGGTTTCTCACAGAAACAATGTTTGCCACGATCAATTGCGTCTTTGAGCACTTGCTCATGGACGCTTGGCCAAGAGCAACAAACAACGCAGTCAATTGCAGACCAGAAGTCAGTCCCCGACAAATTATCTGTGATAACAGCTTGAGGAAATCGAGGCCTTACCCATTGCACCCTCTCCGCAGACTGATCACAGAATGCCGACAAAATAACTCCCTTTTGCCCAATGAGTGTAGGAAGTAAAGTTTCCTTAAAGTGAGACCCAAGTCCCACAACACCCACTTTAATATCTTGTATATTAGCCATTTGGCCTCCTTGGTTAAGTTTCTGGCGTAATATTACTTGAATACAGGATAAAGACAATAAACAATAAATTGATAGAGTTTCCTTACCGAACAAAAAATTTAATATTAGATATTATAATTTCGGTAAAATATTTTCTTCAAGCCAAGCGACTTTTTTCTTTTTATATTCATCCCGAGGAAGTCCTGAAAGAGTTCTTTTAAATTCTTCATACTCTTTTCTTAGGGGCTCATCTTGCCTTAAAAGTTCAATCAGTCCCCTATGTATAGAGACCATCTTGTTGTCTTCACGCATAATTTGAAGTGTCACTTCTACACCCTCAACCATTTGCTTTAGATAAAAAGCATTGTCAGCGACACCCCGATGTTGAAACCCGATTGCTTCAAGGCGTTCCGTGTCCCCCTCTGGGTCATCTGTGATTATTAAAATATCTAACTCAGGTCTACCAGTCATCGGAACCGCCATACCACCTACCATTTCTACGCGTCTTCCCGGAAGAGTTTCTCTAACTACTTCTAAATACCTATTTTGAATTTCAAAAATATGCTCGTTTGGTTCTACTACAGTTTCGATTTTCATTTTTAATATTTTAAACTACCTCCTCCAACGCTTTATTTGCGTAAAATTTTACACTAGGTGAAAGATCTAAAGTCTCTAAATCTATTTTTGAAGCCCAGGTCCATTTGTCCGTTTCTTTTTCAGGAACAACTTGGTCAGTTTCCGAAATTCCAAAATAAGTCAGTGTGACATGTTGATGTGCAGGACTAACGTTATGAATATTTAAAAAGTAAGGGGGAATTAATTCTTCGTAACCTTCCTCTTTTCGCTCGAATTGTCTCAACTTATCAACTAGTTTTATATCTAAGCCCACTTCCTCTTTTACTTCTCGTAGCGCCGCTTGATTTGGATTTTCATCGAGCTCTATGTGACCTCCAACACTTAGCCATATTCCGTGTTTGTCGTGCAGACGAAGCAAAACTTTATCTTTGTAAACTACAAAAACTTCTACCGTGAAATCAATTTTTTCATGTATGTGGGGCATGGGATTGGGGTATATTATAGCAAATTAATTCAAACACATTTACGACCGAAAATTTTCTCTTATTTCCACAATGACTTCATTCTTAATAGACACAACCCAAGGATTTGTGCTTCTAAAATCATCTTGAGAATTAAATATTTCCCGGAATTCGCTAAATCCAATATTATAATTTCCAGTAGTCATAATTCCATTAACTATTTTATTACTTAGTTTAATTGATACATTTTGAGACAACTCAAAGGTTTTGATATCATCACTATCGTTCACAATAGTTCCCCAAGGCATGTCGCCAGTTTCATGACGAATAGTAATGAAATCCATATCTATGTAATTTTTATCCCCTTTCGTATACACAGCTTTAATAAATCCAAAAGATTCCTCATTTGCTGAAGTATTTGTTTTTATATCCAAATCTGCTGGAGCAATCTGGAATCTAGGGTCAGCATTATTTATAGAGTCATAGTCCACACCTCCATTATAGACCGCAGTAATTTTATTAGAGATATAACAAATTCCGGTCTTTGGTAATTCCTCCCTTGGGCACGCTTCATCTAAAAATACTACTCCATTGTAGACAGTGTCGCCGACAAATATAAATAAAGTCAGCATTGAAACTAAAGCCAATTTTATATATTTTTTTTGTTTAATATACCTATACACAAGACACAAACCAAGAACAACAATAGGTAAAGTTATCAAGAATAATTTTCCGTAGTCGAAATATCCTATATTAAGGACCTCCAAAACTTTTGTTCCCGCGACAGCATCTTCATAGGTATTTAAATAAATAACGAGCAAAATTATATACAATGAGCCAAAACTAAAAACATATTGAAATAATGGGTATTTTTTAAAAAAGTTTTCAAATGATTTCATAAAATATTATTACATTAAATTTACCATGGAATATGAGATCAGCCGCTTTTTTTCTCTCAATTTACTTACTAATTTTGTCACCTATATTAAAAATTATTGTATGAGTATCTGTTTCAAGCATGAGGCTGTCAAAATTACGTGACAATTTTCCAGGGGTGCTTAAAACTAAATTTGAGAAAATTTGTTCTTGTGAAGCATCACAAAACATAAGAGTTGAGACAACTTCGGAAAAAGAAAGGGTGAAATCATCTTTTACATATTTTCCACTCATACTGTTGCAGTCTGTAGTAGCGCTAAAAGTACCATTTTCAAAAAATCTTAAAGAAAATTTACTTGGTTTTTTAGGTGTATCTTTTAAAACTTTTGCATCAGGCCCTGCACCCTCGTAGGTAGTTTCCCAAACCCAATAATGAGAGAGAAATATCTCTTCATAAAGATATCTCAACTCTTTTCCTTGAAAGATGGTAGTGTCACCTTTTTGTATTTTTAATTCTGGATCTTTTCTCCAAGCAACCAGACCTTTCTCCTTGTTTTCATATTTTTCTCCTACATCAGATGAAACAAGCTCTAGAGGTACGTCGAAATACTCAGTACTCAAAATATTTATAGTTAAAGTACCATCAAAAAAACGTGCTTGAACTTCTTGATCGTCAGAAAAATATGACAAATCTTCTACTTTAGGAAAAATCGCATTTTCGTCGACTCCTATTTCACCTATATTTTCTTGATCTTTTTTCAGAAAAATGAAAAGGCCAGAAATTACAACTATGATGATGAGAGAAATTATAAGGATTATTTTTTTGTTTTTCATCAAAAATTATTGAATAGTTATTTATGAGTAGCTAAAGCAACTTTAATACCAAGAGAAATCAATACTGCCCCCGTTACCCTCTCTACATAATGTTGAACTTTACCAACCCTGCTTCTAATGAGGGAGTTTGAGAAAAAGAGAGAAACAATAGTAAACCAAATAAAAGTAATGATCATCATTTCAATTCCAAAAAGAAACTGAATGGATTTTGGAGTGGCAGGATCAATGATCTGAGTAAATAGAGCTAGAAAGAAAAGGGTTGCTTTGGGGTTTAGAGCGTTTGTAAGAAACCCAATTTTAAATGATGCCCAAAGACTTATGTCTTTCTTTACAACATTAACATCTGTTTCTGCCTGAACAGAGGGCTTTGCTCGAAGAGATTTATAACCAATGTAAACAAGGTAGCCTGCTCCGATAAATTTAATGATATTAAAAAGCACGATTGATTTAGCAATGACAAAACCAATTCCCCATAGCGAATATGCGACATGAACTAAAATCCCTACAGCGATTCCAATTGAAGTATAGATTCCTGTTTTTCGAGAATAGAGAATACTGTTCCGAGTAACCATCGCAAAATCAGGACCAGGACTGATAACAGCCAGGAGATGGACGAGGGCAACAGTGATAAATTGGGCGAGAAATATAGTCATTGGAAACTAATTATAGCAATTTCTTTTTAAATTGCATTTACTTTTTTTGGCGCAAATGAAACCCTCCAGGGGACTATAGTGAATCGATAACTTGCTTCCACTCATCTGAAGCTAGTGATCCTGATGTAACGCCTTTTTCTAGACTTAGTTGTCCTTGATATCCTTCCTCTAATATATCTCGTACTCGCTGTATTTGAGAAGGATCAAATTCAGCTCTTGTAATCAGATCAGAAACAAATCTTGGCTCTATCCTTGAAGGACCTTGAGCGTAATCCTCCAAAGTCGCAATCAATTCTTCCTGATTAATTGGGCCGGCTTCAGCAAAATCACTAAAAGATTTTCCTTGTTCTGGTGTTTTCATAATTAATTATTTTATTTCTAATAGATTAAATAATTATACATAAAATAAACACAATCGGCATTAAAGCTCGCCTAACGGAGCTAATTTTTTGTAAGATTTTGATTTTTTTATTAAAAAGCGGTATTGTATCTAGGTTTATAAGTTTTTAGTTTCAAGTGTTAAGTTTTACCCAAAACCTACCACCTATAACCTAAAACCTTGTTACGTATTGGGGGATCGTCTAATGGTAGGACTACGGTTTTTGGTGCCGTCTATCGGGG